>JAKCDN010000178.1:0-314 GCA_021841795.1 Acidobacteriota bacterium
CGAATCGATCCAGTCCTGCGCAGCGAACCACCGCAGAACCGGGAGCGATGACGGAGATCCCCGAACAGGCTCGTGGAGGTCCACTCCCGGAAACGCAAGCCCCATCCAGTTCGCGGGGGATGGGGCAGACGCCGCAGACGACTGCCAGATTGACAGCTTCACCGCAGCGCCAGCCGATTGTAACTCCTATCCCGCACCAGATGCCCGTTATCCAGGGCGGGGCCGAAGGGGAAGCAGGACCGGGAGCCGTCCCAGCCGAGGCGGCGGATCGCGCAAGAAGAAGAAAGCCAGCGTCAGTGGCGACCTCGGTGGCA
>JAKCDN010000178.1:324-6605 GCA_021841795.1 Acidobacteriota bacterium
GCAGAGGCGGTGACGATGCAGGACGCCAGGATCGATTGGGCGCATACGGTAACGCTGGAGCCGGCAGCGGAGCCGGAGCCTGTGACGGCGGAAGCTGTGTCAGCGCACGAAGCTGAAGCCGTGCCTTCTCCGGCTGAGGCTGTGGAAACAATCGCGGAGCCTGAGCCGGCTGCGGTTCCTGTAGCGCATGAACCTGATCTGGAGCCGGTCGCAGCGGCAGCAGAGCCGGAGCCTGTGATGGCGGAAGCTGTGGCGACGCACGAAGCTGAAGCTGTGCCTTCTCCGGCTGAGGCTGTGGAGGCAATCGCAGAGCCTGAACCGATTCGCGCCGAGACGGTAGCGGCGCATGCGGCCGAGCCCTTGCATGAAGATTTCACTGTGCCCGATGCGTCGGCCGCGACGGAAACCACGCCGGCCGAGGCGTTGGCGGCTCCGGAAGCGATAGCGCAGGCACCCGAGCGCCCGCCGGTTGAGGAGCCTGAACCGGCTCCGATCGAGTCAACTGCGGAGCCGCCGGTTCAGGTTGCCGGAGAGGCAACGGACGATGCGGCGGCGCAAGCGCTGGACGATCCGCCCAGGTTGTTTGCCAAAGAGCCGGCGCGCGCCGGTATCTCTCACGTTCCTGCCGCGCCGGTTGAGGCAGCGCCGGCCGTGGCTGACGCTGCTGCGGAGACGTGGTCGCAGCGGGCGGCAACCGCGGGCATTGCCGCCGCGCCAGACCGCAACCAGCCGCCCATGACCGAGACCAGGCAGGAGGAAGAGACCCTGCCACCCGAGCCGACCGGTCTGAGCGGTCTGCGGGGCACGCTGTTTTCCCTGGGAATCAAGGAGCTGGCTCCAAAGAAGAGGCCGGTGCAAAAGGGCAAGGCGCGCGGCAGGATCGCGGCCGGCGCCAAAGCGGAAGCGCCTCTGGCGGCCTCCGGTGACAGTGACAGCGATCGAACCCATGCGGTCGGGGCCATGAAGCCTTTGCCCTCGCACGAGCCTGCGCATGCGGCCGTGGAGCGCGCGGTAACGCACGGCGCGGTGCCGCGGTGGGTGACGGCGGAGCCGGAGTTCCTGCCTCCACGCCTGGAACTGGCGGAGAACGACGAGGCTTCGCGCACGAAGATGCTGCCCTTTGACGACGATTTCGACGACATCCAGATTTTGCCTTCGAGGCGCGGACAGTACCGGCGCTGAGAGCTGCGGCGGCGCGGAAAAACACCCCTGGAGCCCGTTCTTCACCCTGGCGCGTGCCGCATTGCGGGCCAGGGTGAAGGACGGGCTTCAGGCGTTTACGGGCTCAAAGCCCTCGTTTTCGGCGCTTGTGCGACCTTCCGGCGGGAGCTCTTTGCAAGCTTGAGGCTGCGGCGCTAAGATAGCGGCAAGCGCCGCGCGGCAATTTTCAAATGCGACGGTGCGCTTCCCGCAAGCAACCGACATCGACCTTCGCAGGCCAGCGATACAAATCTAAATAAACCTTCAGTCCGGAGAGATGGCGATGCCGGAAACAGATAATTTGAGGACCGAAGAAGGTCCATCGACTGAGATCACCAGACGCCGCTTCATTCTGGGCGTCATCGCAGGCGGCGCCGTGGTTGGGGCAGCCAGCTACCGCATTCTTGCTCCCGGCGGCCGCGGGCGGAGCTTCGGCGGTGAACGGCTCATCACCCTGAACGTGAACGGAAAGCCGCGCCGCGTGGAAGTGATGAAGCAGGAGACGCTGGCCTGGACCCTGCGCTACAAGCTGGGACTCACCGGGACCAAACTGGGCTGCGATCGCGCCGAGTGCGGAGCGTGCACGGTGCTGGTTGACGACGTGCCGCACTATAGCTGCTCCCTGCTGACCAATACGGTGCGCGGGCGCAAGGTGACCACGATCGAAGGCCTGGCCGCCGACGATGGCACGCTGCATCCGGTGCAGCAGGCGGTCGTGGAGGCGCAGGGCTTCCAGTGCGCATTCTGCATGTCGGGTTTTGTGATGGCCACGGTGGGCTATCTGAAGGCGCATCCCAGCCCCACGCGCACCGAGCTGGCGCACGGCATCAGCGGCAACCTGTGCCGCTGCCAGGACTACATGAAGATTCTGGACGCGATGATGCTGGGCGCGGAAAAGATGAGGAGGGCCTGAGCCATGGCCGATACACCGCAAGAGAGCGCGATGAAGGCCGAGCAGGAGAAGCCGCGTCCCTACGGAACGGGCTACCGGCTGATCGGTCACGACTACAAGACGCCCGATCTGATTGCCAAGGTGACGGGACGGTCAAAGTATGCCGAGGACTTCCGTGCCGAGGGCATGCTGTTCTGCCGGCTGGTGCTGAGCCAGATGCCGCACGGACGGATTCGGCGCATTGACGCCAGCCGGGCCCTGGCGATGCCGGGCGTCAAGGCGGTCCTGACCGCGGACGATATACCGGCGCAGGCGGATTTCCTGAACGACAACGGACAGACGATCAAGGCCAACCAGTGGGGCGAGCGGGCGCTCACCAACGAACCGATGTTCTTCGGAGCGCCGATTCTGGCGGTTGCGGCTGTGGATGAGCTCACCTGCGCCGAGGCCATTGAGAAGATCGATATCGAAATGGAGCCGCTGCCGTTTGTGATCGATCCGCTGGAGAGCCTGCGGCCCGGCGGAAAGAATCCGCATGCCGACGGCAACGTCTGGACGCGGGGCAAATCCGGCGAGGAACTGACGGAACTGAAGTGGACCGACGCGGACTTTGCCGAGTACGAGCAGGGGCGTCTGCCCATGGGCAAGCCGATGGGCGAGTGGTCCTACGGGGACGTGGAAGGCGGTTTTCGCGACGCCGCGCTGGTGCTGGACGAGTCCTTTGTGACTCCCGATGTGAGCCACCAGTGCCTGGAGCCGCGCACCGCCATGGCCTACTGGCAGAACGGCAAGCTTTATCTGCATACCGGGACGCAAAGCACCTACCAGACGGTGCCGGCGATCGCCCGCTGGCTGAATCTGCGCACGGATCAGGTGGTGCTGATCAGCGAGTACACGGGGGGCGGCTTTGGCAGCAAGGTCACCGGCACGGTGATCATGATCATCCCCGCCATCCTGTCGCGCAAGCTGAACGCGCCGGTGATGATGCGCATCAGCCGCGAGGAAGAGCACTACATCGGGCGGGCGCGGCCAAGCGTGCTGGGCCGCGCCAAGATCGGTTTTGCCAAGGACGGGCGCATTACCGCCATCGACTACTACACGGTGACCAACAGCGGCGGCTATGAGAACAACGACAACGGCGCCTCCTCGGCCGGGATCGTTTCGCTGTTGTATCAGCCGCCGGCGATGCGCTGGCGGGGCGTCTCCGTGATGACGAATACGCCGACGCGCAGCGCGCAGAGCGCGCCCGGCGGCCTGCAGGGCATTACGATTATCGAGCCGATCCTGGCCCAGGCGGCGCGCAAGCTGGGCGTCGATCAGGTGGCGCTGCGGCGGGTGAACTCCCCCGAGGGCAAGGCCGAGTACGGCCCACCCAGTCATGGCCAGCGCACGCACGTGACCAGCTGTTTCCTCAAACAGGCGCTCGATCTGGGCGCCGAGCAGTTCCAATGGAAGGAGCGCCTGGCGCGGCCGCGGCGCGTGGGTTCCAAGGCGCGTGGCGTGGGCGTGGCGCTGAGCTGCTATGTGGGCGGCACCATCGGTTTTGACGGCTTGATCGTGATTACCCCGGAGGGGCGTGTGCGTTTTCACTCCGGAATCGGCAACCTGGGAACCGAGTCGGTGATCGATGTGCATCGCGCCGGCGCTGAAGTGCTGGGAGTGCCGTGGGAGATCTGCGATGTGGTGTGGGGGGATACGTCGAAGGGCATGCCCTACACCTGCGCCTCGGGCGGCAGCCAGACCACCCATGCCATGACCCGCGCCGCCTATGCCGTGGCCACGGAGTGCAAGCAGAAACTCAAGGAGGTCGCCGCGAAGTCGCTGGGCGGCAGCCCCGAGGACTACGAGGTTGGCAACGCGCGCGTCTACCGCAAGGGCGGCGGCGCGGGGCTGAGTTTTGCCCAGGCGGGACAAAAGGCGATCGCGCTGGGCGGCATCTACGACGGACATGAGGCGCCGGACGATGTGCACAAAGCCACCCGGGCCGCGGTGGCGGCGGTTGCCGGCCAGGGGCTTGTGGTCGCGGCGCGCGACAAGGCTCCGCGCGACGGCAACACCTTCTCCTATGTGGCCAGTTTTGCCGAGGTTGAAGTGGATCTGGATACCGGCAAGTACTACATCACGGATTTTCTGGCCTACGGCGATGTGGGAACGGTGCTGCATCCCCACTCGCTCGGCGGGCAGATGCTGGGCCGCTCCACGCTCGGCATTGCGCACGCCATCGGGCAGAAGTGGGTCTATGACCCCGAGTATGGCGCGCCGGTGGCCAGACGCTTTTATCAGAACAAGCCGCCGACCATCCTGGATGTTCCGGTGAACATGCAGTGGGCGGCGCTGAACATTCCCGATCCGGAGACGCCGGTGGGTGCGCGCGGCGTGGGCGAGCCCCCGGTCGGCGGCGGCTGCGCCTCGATTCTGAATGCCCTGAGCGATGCCCTGGGCGACGATAACTTCGAGCGCGCGCCGGTTTACGCCGATACCATTCTGGCTTCGTACGAAGCCGGGCGGCCGTTGCAGCATCCTCTGATGGCAAGCATTTGAAGGGCGCGGTGCGGGGACTGGAAACGAGTGAGTCGCGGAGCGGTGAGCGGGGATTCTTCCGATCGCCATCGTAGCCCGCCGGAGGTTGGCGAATCGATGCTGAAGCGGGAAACAGCAAAGGCTCAAGCCGGGCTGCTGTCTGTTGGGATCCACGGCGCGATGGAAGCAGCGCCCTGGAACAAGACGTAGACGTTACGATTTGCGGCGGCCTGCGCTGACCTTCGGCCACGGATCGCTGCTCGCTGTTGAGGCAACACGGGAGAGTACCATGGCGGTGATACGAGATGTGATGCCGGCCTTTGACCTGCTGCAGCCGGAGTCTGCCGGGGATGCGCAGAAGCTGCTGCAGCAGCACGGCTCCGATGCGTGGGTGATGGCCGGGGGAATGGACAGCCTCGACTGGCTCAAGGACCGCATCAAGAAGCCCGGTGTGCTGGTCGATTTGAGCGGAGTCGAGGAGCTGAAGGGCGTGCGCGCAACCGGCGACGGCGTGGAGATCGGCGCCATGACCACGCTGACCGAGATTGCGAACCACCCCGGCATCCGCAAGAACTACGGCCTGCTGGCGCAGGCGGTGGAACTGGTGGCCTCGCCGCAGATCCGCAACCAGGCAACGCTCGGCGGCAACGTGTCGCAGGATGTGCGCTGCTGGTACTACCGCGGCGGATGGCCCTGCTATCGCGCGGGCGGGAATATTTGCTTTGCCGATACGCCCGTGGGGCGGAATCGCGAGCACGCCATCTTCGGCGCCAATCGCTGCGTCGCGGTGCACCCTTCGGATTCGGTCCCGGCGCTGATCGCGCTGGATGCGAAGTTCGTGGTGCAGACGTCCGGCGGCGAGCGCGTAGTGGACGCGGAGGATTATTTTGTCGGACCCGAAGACGACATCACGCGCATCAACATGCTCCGGCCGGGAGACCTGCTGACGGCGATCCGGATTCCCGCCGCGTGGGCGGGCGCAAGGTTCTACTTCGAGAAGGTGCGCGACCGCAACGTGTGGGATTTTCCGCTGATGAATGTGGCCTCGGCGGCCCGGTTGAATGGCGGCACGATTGCAGAGATCCGCATTGCCGTGAATGCCGTTTCCCCGCGCCCCATGCGCCTGCAGGCCGTGGAGGCCGCGGTGCGCGGCCGCGCCGCCGATGCCGATACCGGCGAGATGGCGGGCAAGCTCGCCGTCGAGGGCGCCGTGCCCCTGCAGTACAACGCCTACAAGATCCCCTTGATGCGGAACCTGGTGAAACGCGCCGTTGCGGGCGCGGGCCAGCCGCAGGGAAGCAGCACACTTGCCAGCAATGCTCTTGCGCAGGAGGCGACATGCCGCAGTTGATTCAGTGGGCCACAAGCCCGTGGGGCCAGAAGGTGCCGATCCATATCGCATGGGGGCTCATCTGGATTGCGCTGATCGCGGGAATGAGTTTCATGATCGTGCACTCGCTTTACCTGGCGATTGTGAAGCCGGCCAAGCGGTTTGCCGAGCGCAAAGCGGAGGCGCTGGCGGCGGGGATTCCCGAGCGCGTGCCGCGTCACTCGCTGGCCGCGCGCCTGTTCCACTGGATCATGGCGGCCGCCATGCTCACGCTGCTGTTCACGGCCTTTCTGCCCAAGGTCGGAGTCCATTTCAACTGGGTGCTGTATCACTGGATCG
>JAKCDN010000179.1 GCA_021841795.1 Acidobacteriota bacterium
GGTCGGAACCGTCGCATAAAAGTCGTCGGGGCTCGACGACCGCGTCCCCGCCAGCGTAAAAAAAACCGTGTCCTTGCCGCTGGGCTTCGTCAGGTGTGGAAGGTATGGCGCGCTCATGAACGTGATCGTGAACCGGTTCGATCCGTTGGCCGGCTGCGCCTGCGGCAGGCCGATCAGCGCAAACGGCTGCGCATTGAAGTAATACGTGCTCCCGTTCCACGCAATCGCGCCGTGCGGCTGCGCCGGATTGAAGCCTCTGAAGTTTCCTCGCATCCCGCCGCCGCGACCGCCAAATCCCCGCCCGCCGCCGTCGGCGCCGCCGCCAAATCCGCCCCCTCCGCCAAACGCGCCGCCGAATCCGCCTCCGCCACCGAGCATGCCGCCCGCTCCCGCCAGGGCGACTCCCTGTCCGGTCGGGCCGCCCTGTGCGCGCATCGAATCCATCCCGTCCCGCGGCTGGCCCGGATCCATCCCCGCCCATCCGCTCACCTGGCCCGCCTGGCCCGTCACCGCCACTGACTCGTCGCTGAAGTCAGAGTTCCCGGCGATAGACGGCAGCGCCGCCCCGCTCACTCCTTCGCTGCCGGCTCCCGTCTCCGTATCGGCGCTCAATGCGCTCGTCAGGCTCATGCTCTCCGGGGAATTTCCCGCCAGTTGACGCACCCGCGCTCCGCTCGCGCTCGTGCGCCCGGCGCTGGCGCGCGCGCCCGCCTGTCCCGTCGCCTGCTCGTCCTGCGCCGCCTGGCGCGAGGCCAGAATCAAGGCGAAGTTCACCACACCGTCACGGCTGGCCGCGTTCACCACCACCTCTTGCGACGCCTCCGCGAATGCCGCAAACTCCGTGCGCACGACATATCGCCCGTTCTGCGGCACATTCAACTGCCACGCGCCCGTGATGTCCGTGGTGGTCGAGTAGCGCTTCCCCGTCAACGTGTTTTGCGCCGTCACCGTGACACCCGGCAGCGGCGTGTTCCCGCTCTTCACCACTCCGTGCAGCTTCCCGCCGCTCACCGCCGGCCCCGCCGTCGCCTGCATCGCCGCTGGTCCGGCCGCGCCTGGTCCCGTTGCAGCCGGTGCTTGCCCCCAGGCCGCAATACAGCCGGCCACAATGATTCCCCACACTCCCGCGCGCATTCACGTCACCTGACTCTGAGCGATCCGGCCTCTCGTGCCTGTTATTGAGTCTGACGATTTGCGCGCTCCCCAGGTTTACGCGCGCTTCAGAAACCTGGCTGCATTCCGGGCAAACCTGTGCTCATCCTGGTGCGCCGCGCTCAGTTTTGTGTTGCAAACCCCACGGGCGCATGTTAACTCTTATGTCAATACTTATTGCATCGCGGCCAGGCCGGTAAACCTTGATGTGCTTGGTACAGGATGGACGGCAATGAAAATAGGCACCACGATCCGCGCTTACCGGCTGCAGAAGGGCCTTTCCCAGGGCGACATCGAAAAAAAAACCGGCCTCCTGCGCTGTTATCTGTCGCGCGTCGAAAACGGTCACACCGTCCCCTCGCTCGACACCCTCGCCAAGATCGCGCACGCCCTCGACCTGCCCATCGCGCAGTTCTTCGCCAGCGACACCCTCGCCCGCCAGATGAACACGCAGAACCTCTCTGACGACGAGTTGCGCTTCCTCACCCAGATCCGTCGCTACTCCTCGAACCTCAACGACAGCGACCGCAAACTCCTGCTGGCCATGATCAAGAAGTTCGCCGCCACCGCCACCAGGTAACTCCCACCCTCCGCAGTGCGCGGCCCCGCCTGCGCCACGGGTTTGCTTGCCGCCGCGCCGCTTCAGCCCGAACCGCGGCGGAACACAGGGATTCCCTCCGCTCGCCTGCGCACGGTTCCGCTCGTGTTGTCGTTGGATTTTTTTTAAGGCGCCCGCACAGCCGGCGGGAGCGCCGCGTCCGCTTCTACACGTCGTTGCCCAGGTGGAAGAACGGCTCCACGCCCTTGCCGCCGCGCAGCAGCGCCTCTTCCTCGTGCGGTTCCAGCGGCTTGTAGTTCTGCGCCACATCCATCGCCAGCCGGAAGTACCGCTCGTCGCCCGGCGGAATCGCGGCCGTAATCGCATGCCCCAGGGTCCAGCGCAGGCCCAGCGATGCCTCGTCGGGAAATCCCGCCGGCTGATACCAGCACTTCGGCTCCGGATGCTCGCGCCGCGCATCCGCGGGCCACACCGTCTTCGCCATGCTCTTCAGGCACAGAATCCCCACCTGCTTCTCCCGCGCCCGGTCCAGAATCTGCATCCCGAAGTTCGCCTGCGTCACCAGAACCCAGTTCAGCGGAAAAAGCACCGTGTCGAACGGATACCGGTCCAGCGCCGCCAGCGCCGTCTCCACCGAGTGCACTGAGAAGCCGATGTACCGGATCTTCCCTTCCTTCTTCGCCGCTTCAAAGGTCTCCATCGCCCCGCCCGGTCCCAGAACTTTGTCCAGATCGGTCATCTTGGTCAGGGCGTGGAACTGGTAGAGATCCACGTGGTCCGTCTCCAGCAGCCGCAGCGAGTTCTCCAGATCGGCCCGCGCGTCGTCCTTCATCCGCCCGTCCGTCTTGCACGCCAGAAAACTCCGGTTCCTGTACGGCTTGAGCGCGGGTCCAAGACGCGCCTGCGCGTTGCCGTAGCTCGGGGCCACGTCAAAGTAGTTAATCCCCCGGTCCACGGCCTCGGCCACAATGTTCACCGCGGCCGACGGTTCCTCGTCCTTCACCACGATCCCGCCAAACCCGATCATGGAAAGCTGCTCGCCCGTCTTGCCCAGCGGGCGGCGGGCAATCGGCTGCGCAGGCGTCTTCGCATCCGCAGCCCGCATCTGCGGCGTCGAGGCCACGGCCGCGGTAATGGCGGCTTGCTTCAGAAAATCACGGCGTTCCATCACGGTTCTCCTGTCGATGAAATCGGTTCGGACCCGTACGCCGGTATTCTCGCACGAAATGCGGTCGGATGCCTGCCCGTTCAGCCCTGCGGCGGCGGAATATGCGCTACGTAAAAGCCAAACAGCACCAGCAGGATCACCACCCCCGCGATCGCAATGCGCATCCTCGTCTCGAACTCGCCCCGCGGCGAGCCGATGCGCGGCACCAGCGGCACGGCGAACAGCAATCCGCACAGCACGCCCCCGATGTGCGCCGAGTTGTCGATCTCCACGCCCGTAAATCCGCTGCCGAAGTTCACCGACAGCCCGATCGCCAGGTTGATCGCAGCAAAATAAATCACGGACTTGCGCAGCCGCTTCAGCTCGTGCTCCGGTACAGGCAGACGGCGCGACTTCAGCAGCACAATCAGCGCCCCCGCAATCCCGAACACCGCTCCCGATGCCCCGGCTCCCGCCGCAAAAAACGGCGTCCCCGATGGATCGTGCCCCGGAAATACCCAGTTGTGCCACGTCGAGAGCAGATTCCCCGCCGCTCCCGTCAGGATGTACACCGCAATCAGCCCGTCGGACCCCATCAGCGGTTCCGCCAGCAGCCCCAGGTTCCAAAGGCACCACATGTTGGTCGCCAGGTGCACAATGCCCACGTGCACAAACATGGCCGTGACGATGCGCCACCATTGGCCGTAGACCAGAACATTGTTCGAGCGGTCCGCGCCCCAGCGCATCAGTTGATCCACGTTCGGCATCCAGATGCTCGCGCCCCGCAGAACCATCAGCACGAACACCGCGCAGTTCATGCCCACCAGCAGATACGTGGCTGGCGTGGCCATGCCGCGTCGCCGCGGCCGCTCCGGCGGCGGTGGCGGCGCGTATGCGCTCTGCGGAGGCAGAATCTCCGGCGCTGGGCTTGTGGGATAACTCCCCATATCAACACTTTAAAGCATCAGCGCTTGCCTGCCCGCCGCCTGCGCCTGTGCTGCCGCTCCGCTGCGTCGTCCGCGCTCCCCGCCCGCGGATTCACAGCCTTCCGCGCGCCGGCCATGTACTCTGGAATTTGCTCGGCATCCATCCCGCGCGGCCTGCATCGCCGCGCATCCCCCTTTTAAAAGGAGTGGCAACGTGAGTCAAGATCTCAAGAACAATGCAACCGGCGCAAAGACGGTTCGCCGCGCATTGCTCAGCGTAACCGACAAGTCCGGACTGGTCGACTTTGCCCGCGTCCTCGCCCGCCTCGGCGTCGAGCTCGTCTCCACCGGCGGCACCGCCCGCGCGCTGCGTGAAGCCGGCCTCGCCGTCAAAGACATCAGCGACCTCACCGGCTTCCCTGAGATGCTCGACGGCCGCGTCAAGACCCTCCACCCGCGCGTGCATGGCGGACTGCTCTATATTCGCGGCAACGCCGAGCACGAGGCCGCCGTCGCCGCCCACGACATCGCGCCCATTGACATGGTGGTCGTCAACCTCTACGCCTTTCAGAAAACCGCCGCGCAGCCCGGCGTCGCCTTCGGACACCTCATTGAAAACATCGATATCGGCGGCCCGTCCATGGTCCGCTCCGCCGCCAAAAACTTCGAGGATGTCGCCATCGTCACCCGCGTCGCGGACTACCCCGCGCTCACCGCGGAGCTTGAGGCCGGCGGCGGCATGCTCGCCCGCGCCACCCGCTGGCGTCTCGCCCAACAGGCCTTCGCCCTCACCGCCGCTTACGACGCCGCCATCGCCAACGCGCTTGAACTGGTGCCCGACGCCCCCGCGCCCGACGCCCCCGCGCCCGATGCCCCCGTCGCCTTCGACCGCTCCGCACTGCCGCCGGCGCTGCGCATCGACATGCCCCAGGCGCAGTCCCTGCGCTACGGCGAGAACCCCCATCAGCGCGCCGCCCTCTACGCCGATGGCTCCGGCCTCGGCATCGCCGGCGCGCAGCAGCTTCAGGGCAAAGAGCTCAGCTTCAACAATCTCGTCGATCTCGACGCCTGCTGGGATCTGGCCCAGGAGTTTGATGAGCCCGCCTGCATCATCGTCAAGCACACCAACCCCTGCGGCGCCGCCACCGGCGCCTCCATCCTCGACGCCTACAACAAAGCCCTCGCCTGCGATCCCGTCTCCGCCTTCGGCGGCGTCATCGGCATCAATCGCGAGGTCGATGACGACGCGGCGGAACAGATCGCCAGGCTCTTCGTCGAGGCCATCGCCGCGCCCGCCTTCTCCGCCGGCGCACGCGCCCGCTTCGCCGCCAAAAAGAACCTCCGCCTCGTCGCGGTCAAGCCCGCGCCGGCTCGCCCCGTGATCAAGAACGTCTCCGGCGGCCTGCTCCTGCAGGATGCCGACACCGGCCGCATCACGCCATCGGAGCTCAATGTCGTCACCCATCGCCAGCCCACCCCCGACGAAATGCGCAGCCTCCTCTTCGCCTGGCGCGTCGCCAAGCACGTCAAGTCCAACGCCATCGTCTACGCCCGCGACGGGCAAACCCTGGGCGTAGGCGCCGGACAAATGAGCCGCGTCGATGCCGCTCGATTCGGCGCCATGAAGGCGGCTCTGCCCCTTGACCGATGCGTCGCCGCCTCCGACGCCTTCTTCCCTTTTCCCGACGGCCTTGAGACCGTCGCCGCTGCCGGCGCTACCGCCGTTATCCAGCCCGGCGGCTCCGTGCGCGACGAAGAAGTCATCGCCGCCGCCAACACCCTCGGCCTGGCCATGGTCTTTACCGGCATCCGCCACTTCCGGCACTGATCTCCTTCACTCTGCTGCCCTTTCCTCGACTGTTCCGCCGGGCGGCCTGCCACCGCCGCCCGCCCCCATTCCCGCAAATTCCCCCTCGCCGCCCTGCACGTGCGACCATTGGCGCGTAAAATCGTCTCTATGAGTAGGTGGCGTCGTAAAAGGACCGCCCCCTGCGCCGTGTTCTGGCTCCTTAGCAAGTCGGCGAGATCCCTGCATGATGACAAAAATGACTGAATTTCCGTCTCTTGGGCGCAAATTTGCCCCGTTTTTTTTACTCCTCGTTCCGGCCCTGGCCTTTTCTGCCCAGAGTCCCGCCGGCGCTTCGGCCAAAACCCCTCAGTCTCCTCCGCCCGCATCCGCCGGCCGGCAGGATCTCTCCACTCCCCCGGCTCCCAATCGCGCCCAGGCCTACTATCACGTAGGACTCGCCGCCATCTATGAGGATGACGCCATCTCCGACGGCCGCACCGATGAGGTCAACAAGGCCATCGAGGAGTACAAACTCGCCCTCGACGCCGATCCTGCCTCCCCCCAGTTGGCCAATGACCTCGCCGACCTTTACTTCCGCGTCGGACGCGTCCGCGATGCTGAAGCCACCGCCCGCGCGCTGCTCAAGTCCTCCCCGAACGACATCGACGCTCACAAACTCCTCGGGCGCATCTATCTCCGGCAGCTCGGCGAGGGCGGCAGCAGCGCCGCCGGCGTCGCCGCATCCGGAAACGCCCTCGACCAGGCCATCGCCGAGTTCCAGACGATCGTCTCCCTGCAGCCCAGGAGCGTTGAGGATCACATGATCCTCGGCCAGCTCTACACCGTCAAGCATCAGCCCGACAAGGCCGAAGCCGAATTTAAAACCGCCCAGGCCATCGAGCCCGAATCCGAAGACGTCGTCCTCAACCTCGCCCGCCTCTACGCCGAAAGCGGCGACCTCCAGCATGCCGTCAAGGCCATCCAGTCCGTCCCCGCCGAAGCGCGCACCCCCAAGGAAG
>JAKCDN010000180.1 GCA_021841795.1 Acidobacteriota bacterium
GTTCGCGATCGGGCCTGCATCAGGTTCATGGGGAATTGACGCCCGGCGGAAGATGCGGCTGCACCTCGTGGAACGGGACGGATGCAGGCAGGGCGGTTTTGCGGCAGGGGGATTGCCGGGGCCCTGTCATCTTTCGACGCAAAAAGCATATTCCGGATGGGGCAGAAACGAAGCCGCGGTGTACACTACCGATGAGTTCAGATATCGCCGTGTCTCTCGGCAGTGCTCTACGGCCCCTTCCGGGACGCACGACAGACCCGAGGCGATCATCATGAAGGCTTCGCGGTTAGGCACCCTCAAATTCTTCGCGCTGCTGTTTCTGCTGTGCGGCCTGGCGGGACTGATTGCGTCGGCGGGCATCTCCACCCACTATCTGGCCGCGATGCCTCGCGTGCCGGCACCCGAGCAGCTACGAACCGTTCCACGCAGCATTCATGGCGTGACGGTGTACCAGACGGAGGCAGAAGACGATCTGCTGCGGAAGTGGGAGTACAGCTCGGTCGGGGTGTTCCTGGCGGGCATGATACTGAGCGGGATCTATCTGGAGAAGTGGGGGAGCATGCAGATCCCGGCAGGGGATGAGGAGCGGGCGCTGGCGCGGGACATGCAATAAGCAGCGGCGCGCGAGAACACGCAGCACGGCCCTTCTAAAATAGAGCGATGCCCGAGTTACCCGAGGTGGAAACGGTTGCGCGCGGCGTGGATAAGCGTATCCGCGGCGACCGCATCGTACAGGCGTGGTTTGCCTCGCGCCCACAGACGTTCAAGAACGCGCCCGCGCTCCAAGCCAAGGGTCTGACAGGCTGCACGATTCTTGGGGTGCATCGGACGGGGAAGCACATTGTCTTCGAGCTAGGCGGCGAGACGCGCAAACCTGGCAACGACAGGGTGAAGCGGGACCGCAGGAAGGCGAGCCCGGCCCACGAATCCGACGCCCAATGGATCGTCCACCTGGGAATGACGGGGCGGCTGCTGGTTACCGGCGCGGAGACGCCGGTAGCGGCACATACCCATGCACGGCTGGACCTGGCCAGCGGCCGCGAGCTGCGCTTTGTCGATCCACGCCGGTTCGGACGACTCGAGTTTCGCAACCTCCGGGAGGGCTCGCAGGCATTCCAGGCGCCTGGAGCCGAGCCGCTGACGATCGAGGCGGGCGCATTTGCCGAGCTGTTTCGAGGACGGCGCACGCCGATCAAAGCGGCGCTCCTGAACCAGAGCCTGCTGGCGGGGGTGGGCAACATCTATGCGGACGAGAGCCTGTTTCGCGCCGGGCTCCGGCCACAGAGGCAGGCGGGGCGGTTATCGGCCGCCGAGCTGGAGAGATTGCGCCTGGGATTGCGGGAGATTCTTGAGCAGGCGATCCGCCTGGGCGGGTCATCGGTCTCAGACTATGTGGATGCGGACGGGGAGCGGGGATTTTTCCAGCTCGAGCACTGCGTTTACCAGAGGACGGGGGAGCCGTGCCGGAGGTGTCAGAAGGCGATCCGGCGGGTCGAGCTGGCGGGCCGCGGAACCCATTACTGCCCGGTTTGCCAGCGTTGAAGCGGCGCCGGCGGCTAGTGGCGACTGTCGTTCTACGTTTTTCTGGAGAAAACGGGCCGGAAAATCGCCGCAATACCATAGAGCGCCGCAAAGATGTCGATATAACTCATTTATTATCAATCATCCATAAACGGCCCCCCGATTGCTATGTAATAAGCGCCAGTGATGATTGGCCGCTGCAGGAAGGCCCGGCGAGCCAGATAGACATAAGGTACCCGGCACGAGTCACCGCCAACGAGCGGCCCTCAAATGGGAAGAGCCGGTCGGGGAACCCAACCAAAGGAGCGGAGAGACATCCGCACAAGAGATAGCTGGGAGGCCAGTGACCAGCTCAAAGAGAAATAGGGACGCCACCTTACAGGGGTGGCGTTTTTCATTGTGCGCAGCCTTTTGCGGGATCTTTGGCCGGGCGCTTTGACGGCCCTGTGGCGATGGCAACTGACGAGCCGTGTTCCCACCGGCAACACCCGGGGCGAATCGACCGATACGGGCGGATACTGAAGCGACACGGGTAGATTTGCTGATTTCGAGGCCCATCCTCGCCGGCAGACCGCCGGGTGGCTCCCGCCTGCCGGGCTGGGCAAGATTGGCTTCCGCCGCTGCCGCCCCCCGTAACAGCGAATGCACTCTGGTCACCGAAGACTGATCAGCCCCCTTGCCAGTGGTAAGCCTTCGCTGTAGTATCAGAGTTGCCTATCAAGCGGCTGACGCGGGCCACCCCGGACATGGGTCGAGCAAGCTCGCCGTAGAGCAACGAGACATCGCAACGCAAAAGAGATGGTTGAAAGTGTGCGGTGTGCGAGGGTTGCTCATATAGGAATGGCATCACCAGAGAAAAGCGGCAACCGCGCCGGGAAGACTCCGGTAAGCGGATGGATCGGTTGAACGACTCCCGCACAAAAGGGGCGGCAAGCGCATTTTCGCAGAGGGTCAAGTGGTGGGACCACGCATGGGAGCGCATCTGCCGGCCGCAAGTGGGCCTGGACAGCAACGCAGCCGTGAATGAGCCAAGATGGCTGCACCACTGAGAAAGAAGGCTGCGCGCAGTTAGCGATCTGTTGCATTTCTCCTCCATCAGGAAGGCGCAAGTGCACGGGACAGACAGTTTGCCCGGCATACAAAGCGCGCAAGACAACGCACAAGGGTCTGTACGCAAACCCTATCGAGCAAAGCACCAGGAAGTACACGCATCATGACAATTGAAGCGACGGAGCCCCAGCCTGAACAGGGGCCTACTCCTGACAACGGTCAGGGGCAGTCGAAAGGGCATCGGCGCCGGCGGCGCCGGCGCAAGAACAAGGTAAGCCAACCACCTGCGATGCAGGCGCAAGGCCAGCCGCAAGGGCAGAGTCAGCCGCAGATGCAGGCACCGCAGCCGCCTGCGCCGCCGCGCGCTCAGCAACAGCACCAGGGACGGAAGAAGAAGTTCTTCCAGAAGAGCGGCCCGCCGGCCAGCCAGCCGGGCAACAGCATCTCCGGCGGACAGCAGGGGAAGCGCAAGGGACGACAGAAGGGCCCGCGCGCCTTTGTGGGACCGATGGATCACAGCTACCGCGCAGTGAACGGCAACGTAGCCGATGGTCCGCCTTCCACGATTCCCGGGACCGGCAACGGCCATGGCGGCAGCTACTATCCCGATCTGTATGCAGCGCAGACGGCGACGCCGGTTCGCGAAGACGCTCCGACGCGCATCTTCTGCTTCATCGAGGATCTGTTTTTCCTGGCGAAGATTCAGGAGACAGCGCGGAAGCTGGGCGTGAAGGTGGAGTTCGTCAAGGGCGATAAGACAGTCGTGGAGCGGATCTACGAGACGCCGGAGAACGAGCGGCCGACCCTGCTGGTCTTCGACCTGAACAACCTGAACGCCAAACCGCTCACGCTGATTCCGAAGTTCAAAACGAAGTTCAAGAAGACGGTGTCGATCATCGGCTTTCTGAATCATCTGCAGGGCGACCTGAAGATGAAGGCGATGGAATCGGGTTGCGACGTGGTGATGCCGCGATCAGCGTTTTCGCAGAACCTGCCTGTGCTGCTGCGCCGCTATGGCGTGGAAGAGGAAGAGGAATACGAACAGCAGCCAGCTTTCTGAAGGCCGGGAACCTGGATTTGCCGGCAAAGATGATTGCTTAAGGGGCGTGCTTTTTCAGGGCATTTCTGCCGCAAAGGTAGCCTTTTGCCGCGGTGTACAGGGAGAGGATTTCGTAAGGAAATCAGAACCTGGGAGCCGAGGCTTGAGGAGACTTGCGAAGGGCAGAGAGGCCTGAGGAGCACGCCCTTTGCGTTGCAGCGGGGCTTGCGCTCCCGGCGGATCACTTCCGGCACGGAGATTCAGATTTTCGCAGCCGCGACGGCAGGGTTTTCTATCCGGGAGGCCATGCAAGAAGGCGGCCACCGAGCAGGTGCAGGTGCAGATGATCGACGGTCTGGCCGCCGTCGCTGCCGGTGTTGACCACGATTCTGTATCCGTTCTCGAGGCCCTTTTTCCGCGCGATCTCAGAGGCCGCCCAGAGCAGGTGGCCGAGCAGGGCGCGCTGATCCGTACTGGCCTCATCGATCGAGGCGATGTGCTCGCGGGGCGCGATGAGCACGTGCACGGGAGCCTGTGGATTGACATCGGCAAAAGCGTAGCCCTGTTCGTCCTGATAGACAGGAGTGGAGGGAATCTTCCCCTCAATAATCTTGCAGAAGATGCAATTCATAGCGTGACCAGTGTACACGGACAGCTACAGCGGGCACGGAAGCAAAAGAAAAAAATCGGCGCGCGCATGCAGACTGTACCCGATATAGAACGTAGGGGCGCGCAAATTCCATTTTGGAATGATGGTTCAGAAGGACAAACCGTCTTTTCGGCGGCCTGACGCCGCTCTCCGGAAGCAGAGCGATGGGAGAGCGACGCGGGAGCCCGCGACTCAGGCAGACTCGATGATGAGATTCGCGTACTGAACGGTGTCTCCGGTGCGAATCAGGCCGATGGCGCGGGGAACGCGTTTCTTGAACTCGACGTGGGGCTCAAAGGTGAGCGGAACGCCGGCCAGAGCGGCGGAGAAATCCCTGCGCGTGCGGGAGGTGTTTGCGCCCTGGAACTCCTCGGCCATCCAGGCGTGGCCGAGGACGTAGTTGGCGCGGATGGCGCGGAGCACGTCGAGGACGCGCGGCACGCCATCGACGAGGGAGATGTCAACGGTCTCGATCGCGGGCCAGAAGGGAAATCCCCGGTCGGCGATGACGAGGGTATTGGTATGACGCACGCGCGCGAGGAGCGAAAGAATGTGCGGATTGAGAATGCCGGACTCAAGCATGAAAGGACGGTCCCCAGATCAGCTTACAATGACGCCATGGCTACCCTGCCGCAACTCCGCGTAGTTCAGGCCGTGTGTTCGCACGACTGCCCGGACTCGTGCGCGGTGCTGGTGACGGTGAACGACGAGGGGCGCGCGGTGAGGATCGCGGGAGATCCGAAGCAGCCGGTAACGCGGGGATTTCTTTGCGGGAAGGTAGCGAAGTACCTGGATCGGGTGTATGCGCCGGACCGGGTGCTGTATCCGCTGCGGCGCAAAGTGGAAGCGGCAAAGGGTCCGCAGCGCCGGGGCCATGAGCTGGAGACTTTTGAGCGCGTGAGCTGGGACGAGGCACTGGAGGCAATTGGCGCGCGTCTGCGGCAGATCAGCGACAGCTACGGACCGGAGTCGATTCTTCCGTACAGCTACGCGGGAACGATCGGGGTTCTTGGGTACGGATCGATGGACCGGCGCTTTTTTCATCGCCTGGGAGCGAGCCAGCTGGACCGGACGATCTGCGCGGAGGCAGGAGGCCAGGCCTGGAACCTGGTGTATGGGAAGAAGCTGGGCACACCCACCGAGGAGTTTCGCCGGGCAAAGCTGGTTGTTGCGTGGGGAGCGAATATCCACGGCAACAACATTCATCTATGGCCGTTTGTGGAAGAGGCGCGGCGGCACGGAGCGCGGCTCATTGCGATCGATCCGTATCGCACGCGGACGGCAGCGGCGGCGGACTGGCACATTGCGATCCGGCCGGGCACGGACGTGGCGCTGGCGCTGGGGCTGATGCATGTGATTCTGGACGAGGGCCTTGAAGACCGCGCGTATGTGGCGGAGATGACGCACGGGTATAAAGAACTGGCCGAGCGGGCGCGCGAGTACACGGCCGGCCGCGTGGCCGCATGGACCGGCATGACGGCGGGCGAGGTGGAGCAACTGGCGCGCGAGTACGCCACCGCGCAACCCGCGGCGCTGCGCCTGAACTATGGCGTGCAACGATGCGAGAACGGCGGAGCAGCGGTGCGGGCGATTGCGATGCTGCCCGCGCTGACGGGCGCGTGGAGGCATTGCGGAGGCGGCGCGCAACTGTCAACATCCGGCGCGTTTGCCTGGAACAAGAAGGCCCTGGAACGGCCGGATCTGGCGCTGGCCTCGCCGCTGGGGCGGCCGGCGCGGGTGGTGAACATGTCAGAGCTAGGCCGGGCGCTGACGGAGCTGGGCCAGGCCCGAGACCGGAATGACGGCGAGCATGGCGAAGGTCCGCCGGTGCACGCGCTGTTCGTTTACAACTCCAATCCCGCGGCGGTGGCGCCGAACCACAACGCGGTCCGCCGGGGCCTGGAGCGAAAGGACCTCTTTACCGTGGTTCACGAGCAGTTTCTTACCGACACCACGGATTATGCGGACTTTGTGCTGCCGGCAACAACCTTTCTCGAGCACACCGATGTACAGGGAGCCTATGGCCACTACCATGTGCAGCTCTCGAAGCGGGCAATCGAACCGCGGGGAGAGGCGCGATCGAATGTCTGGCTTTTCGGGCAGCTTGCGCAGCGCATGGGATTCAAGGAGGAATGCTTCCGCGATACGGCGGAGGAGATGATTCGCCAGGCGCTGGCCGCAGGCGCGGACGGGCACTCGACAAACCTGGGCATGGAGCACATCACCTATGAGGATCTGGAGCGGGACGGACACCTGCCACTGGCATTCCATCGCGATCCCGAGGCGCACCCCTTTATGCCGTATGCCTCGGGCCCGCTTTCGACGCCTTCGGG
>JAKCDN010000181.1 GCA_021841795.1 Acidobacteriota bacterium
CGGCACGGCCAGCGAGCGCCGTGTGTTCTACACCGCGCTGTACCATAGCCTGCTGATGCCGGTTGTCTTCAGCGACGCGGACGGACGCTACCTCGGCTTCGACAATCAGGTTCATAGCATCTCTGCCGGGCACCGCGTCTACGCGGATTTTTCCGGCTGGGACATTTACCGCAGTGAAATTCCGCTGCTGGCCATGATCGAACCCGAGCGCATGCAGGACATGGCGCAATCCGTCGTGCTGATGTACCAACAGGGCGGCTGGGTGGGCCGCTGGCCGCAGATTAATTTCTACACCAACGACATGGTCGGAAGCCCGCTCTCCATTGCGCTGGCGACGGCGTGGCTGGACGGTCTGCACGGCTTCGATATCGATAGCGCATGGGAGGGAATGCTCAAAGACGCCACCGAGACTCCTGCGCCCGGCCGGCGCTACATCGGAGAACAAGGCATCGAATGGGTGAACAAAGTCCACTATGTGCCCGGCGACAAGATCGAGTACGGCTCGGTTTCGATGACGCAGGAGTATTCACTGGCCTACGCCTCGCTGTGCCGTCTCGGCGAGGCGCTGGGCAAGACCGGCGATGCCAGGATGCTCTGCGATCGCGCGCTCTACTACCGCAATGTCTTCGATCCTGAAGCCGGGTTTTTCAGGCCGCGCAATGCAGATGGAACATGGGTAAGCGGGTTCAACCCCGCGCTGGACGGGCACGGGTTCGTCGAAGGCACCGGCTGGCACTATCTGTCGTTTGCGCCGGCGGATCTTGCGTGGCTGGTGAATGCAATGGGCCGCGACCGCTTCAACCAGCACATGGAGGAGTTCTTCAACTATCCGCAGCCCGGCTGGTACGCCCAGTTCTACAATCCTTACAACGAGACCGATCTTCAAGCCCCGTTCGTCTTCGACTTCTCCGGCAAGCCATGGGTATCGCAGCGTGTGGTGCGCCGCGTGCTGCAGGAAAACTACTTCGACGCGCCCGACGGAATTCCGGGCAACGATGATTGCGGCGCAATGTCTTCATGGGCGGTGCTCAACATGATGGGCATCTACAGCGTTGACCCGGCCAGCCTTGCCTGGGAGCTTTCAGGGCCGACGTTTTCCAAAATCGTCATCCACCTGCGCAAGCCCTACGGCGGGAAGACGTTCACGATCGAAGCCGCCGGCGCCCGAGCAGATGCTCCCTATATCCAAAACGTCGAGCTGAACGGCCATGCGCAGCAACGAAACTGGATTTCATTCAACTCAATTGCCGCCGGCGGCGTCTTGCACTTTACGCTCGGCTCCCGGCCGAACCGCGCCTGGGGATCGTCGGCCGGCGATGCACCGCCATCGCTGAGCGAGACAAAGTGACACATCGCGGCGGCGCTCAGATTTCCGCGGTGAGGGGGCGAAGCGTGTCCGCAATCTGCTGGGCAGTTCTTCAAGGCACGGAAAAGGGGCGAAAGAGATGAAGCGACGCAGGTTTCTCGAGTGGGCAGGCATGGGCGTCTGCAGCAGTCTCGTCTCGCCGCAGCGCGCCGCGGCATCATTCTCCAGCGCCACGCAGATGCCTGCGCCGGAGAGCGGCGGAGACGCCTATGGCTCAGGCTACTTCGGACGATGGATAACCGATGAGTTCGGCCTGCCGGCCTACCGTTACACCTGCAATCAGGTCAGCGACAGAAAGGCGGAGTTCCCGACCGATAAAGTATGGCGCTCGGCCGCCGACCAGACGCACCAGGTGGGCAACGACCGCCTGGTTGCCGCTGTTTCCAACTACGGCTATGTTCAGGTGCGGCAGGATGAAGGCTCACCGAAATTCCTGAACGATTACTGCCCCGAGCAACATCGCTACGGCGGCGGCATCGGTTTTCTCGCGGGCGAGGGTTTTGCGCTGAGCACCTGGTACTCAGGCTTCGCGGACTCCTTCGACAGAATCTTCGGGATCGGCTACTTCCGCAAGCGTGTCGCAGGCCATGGGCACGAAGTCGATCAGGTCATTCTGGCTCCGTTCGGCGATGATCCCGTCGTGATCTCGCGGGTGACCATTACCAATCAATCTTCGCGCCCGACGACTTCCCGGTGGGTCGAGTACTGGGGCTGCCACAACTATCAAATGTCGTATCGCGCGTTGATGGAGGCCGCGGTTCCGGCCGGAGCCACGAATGCTCCGCAGCTTCGCCGAGAGTTCGGCGACCGCTTTGCACACCGATTCGAACTGCTGAAGAACGGCGCTGGCCTGCTTGAAAGACAGTCTTTTCAAGGCCGCGCGCCGGAAGAAGTAGCCGCATGGCAAAGGACTCAGGCCGCTCTCAGAGCAGATCCCAACGGATTTTTCGGCGGTCCGGTCGCGCCGCTCGCCCCCGGAGCGAGCATGGAAGATTTTCATCCTCCCGCGACCTTTCTCGTCTCTCTCGACGCCCCCGGCGACGGCTTTGCAACGAACGCATCGCGCTTCTTTCAGGGCGGCATCGATCATCCCGCGGGCATGGACGCGCCGCTGGACAACGATCTGAGCGCTAGCGGTCCGGAGAGCGCATTTTTTGCGGAACGCAAAGTCCGCCTGCGCCCGGGTGAGAGCCGCACGCTCAGTTTTCTCTACGGCTACCTGCCCGAAGGATTCACTCTCGAAGGCCTTGTTGCCCGATACTCCGCGGAGCCGCCTGAGGTTTGGCCGCGATCGAGTTCGCAATGGAAGAAGAGTTGTATCCAGTTCCGCGCCGGCGCCGACTCCTGGGTCGAGAGAGAAGTGGCATGGAGCGGCTACTACCTTCGCAGCGGACTCACTTATGACAGCTTCTTCCGCGAGCACATACTCTCGCAGGGACAGGGATACCAGTATCTCGCCGGTCTTCAGGGCGCCGCGCGCGATCCTCTGCAACACGCGTTGCCTTTTGTCTTTACCGATCCCCAGGTTGTGCGCGAAGTGCTGCGCTACACGATCAAAGAGACCCAGAGCGATGGATCGCTTCCCTACGGCATTGTAGGCAGCGGCGTTCCCATGCCCTGCCGGTATCGTCCCAGCGATCTGGAATTGTGGCTGCTCTGGCTGGCAAGCGAATATGTTCTGGCGACGCGAGACCGGAAGTTTCTGGAGGAGAAGGTAGCCCCTTATCCTGGCGGCGCGTCGCCCGAAGCACTCACGATCAGCCAGCATCTCGCGCGCGCCTATGAGCGCATCGCCACGCGCATCGGCGTGGGCAAACACGGACTGATGCGACTGTTCAACGGGGACTGGAATGACAGCATCGTTGTGAATCGCCTGACGCCCGCACAGGTTGCGGAGGTGTTCAAGGAGGGAGAGAGCGTTCTGAACGGCGCGATGGCGAGCTATGTGCTCGACTATTACGCCCGGATGCGCGCATTCACGCAGCAGACGGAGCTGGCAACCGCAGCTCGCGCCACCGCTGAGGCTCAGCGCCAGGCGGTCAGGCAGCAATGGACGGGGCAGTGGTTTCGTCGCGCATGGCTCGGGGAGGAATTGGGCTGGGCAGGCGAGAAGCAACTGTGGCTGGAGCCGCAGCCCTGGGCGATTCTTGGCGGAGTCGCCACACCGGAGCAAGTGAAGACGCTGGTATCCACGATCAATGAGCTGACGCGCAGGCGCAGCCCGATTGGCGCTTTGCTCCAAAGCCAACCCGACCCGACCATGAAGGATGATCCCGGGGTGGGAACCAATGGAGGCATCTTCGCCGCCATCAACGGAACTTTAATCTGGGCCCTCGCTCGCGTCGATGGCTCCATGGCCTGGGATGAATGGAAGAAAAATTCGCTCGCACGCCACGCCGCAACGTACCCGGAGATGTGGTTTGGCATCTGGAGCGGCCCGGACGCCTACAACTCGGTGCTGGCGAAAAATCCCGGATGGACGCCGCCGGATTTTCCAGTTATGAATATGCATCCGCATGCATGGCCGCTTTACTCCGCGGCCAAACTGCTGGGCCTTGAATTTGAGGAGACGGGCATCAACCTCTGCCCTGCCCTGCCCCTGTCGCACTATGAATTTGCGTCTCCGCTCCTGGGCTTCAAGAAATCGAGGGAGAGCTATTCGGGCTGGTACGCGCCGCTGACAGCAGGCCGCTGGGAAGTCGTAATCGCACTTCCCGATGAGGCTCTGAAGAGCCTGCGGCATATGGTGGTCAACGGCGTCACATACCCTGTCTCTCAAGCAGCGCATGAGATCCGGTTTACCGGAGAGAGCAAGCCAGGCGCTCCGCTGCGGTGGCAGCTGGGCGGCCCAATTCGCGAAAGCGCGAGCTGAAGGTCAACGCAGGAGTATGGCCCTGGCTCCATGGAGGGCATGGCTGCCGATCTACAGCTCTTTTCGATGGGGGCAAGTTCCATTGCAGGGGCGCGGTTCGGGATTGGCCATGAAGCAGGCGCAGAGATTTCCGGTACGAGGGTTCTTGGCGGTTGGCAGCGTTATGCCGTAGTCGAGGCCGTGGGTTTGGAGCGAAATCCAGCGATGGCGGGTTGATGGCATCGGCAAAGCCTTATTGAACCCAGATTTTGCTGTCGGTTTTTTCTTTCATGGCGCGCATGCTTGTTTCCGCGTCAGTGCTTCAGCCAGGGCGCGCCGATCAAATCCTGGCCAGCGGCATCCAACTCAATTCTTGCTCTTTCCGATTCGCCACACGATTCCCGCTACGATGCGCAAATGGTCCTGGCGATTGTTAGTGTCGTTGGGGAGATGCGTCTGAAGATAGTCGACCTGGACGATTCTGAACGCGATCCGGCGTGAAACGTTCCAATTGAGTCCCGCGCCGGAGGCAAATGAAAAGGCGTCAGGGTTGGGCAAGTACGGTCCGCCGGCATTGGGAAACAAGGCGCCAAAGCCGTGGGTACCGCCGATGAGAAATTGTGCAAACGGCAGGAATCGCGTGGGGTTGTGCCAGGAGATGCGTGGTCCGAGGAGATAGGAAACAAAGTTCAGCGACTGGCCAGCGGAATTGATCGAAGATGCGTGTTCGCCGGTGAGCTCCGCCACAGCGCTGATGCCACGCGGAAGAAAGCTGACTTGCGCCTCCGCCATGCCACCGCTCATCCAGAAGCAACCGCATCCGCCCACGACTCCGTTGGTGCGATCGGCGCTGTAGGCAACAGTAATCTCCAACGGCGCAGACGTAAATGCCCTTCCATCCCCGCGTTGCGCGCACGCAATCTCTGTCAGCCCGTAAACGCACAACCAAACAACGGCGAAAATCGAAGCGTAGCGATTCATGACTTCCTCTACTCCACCGTTAGATCGAACGAGGCTGACTGTTGCGTCGCGCCGCTTGCAGCCTTAACAGTGACGCTGTAATTTTGCGGAGACTGATTGAAGAATCCCGCGCCGCCACACGCGCCGATCCCGACGAGGGAGACGAAGGCAAGAATCGCAAACCAGAGGTACCGGCTACCGCGGCGGAGTCTCCGGCGTATGCGGCGCAGGCCTAAAAGCGGCACCAGCAGAGCGAGCAGCAGTGGCTCCCGGTTCCGGAGCGGCAGGTTCGACTCGGCCTTCGCGAGGAGTGGCGCAGCGATGATGGTCAAGGTGACGGTGACCGGGCTGGCGCCTGGTGTGACAGGATTCGGACTGAAGCTTGCAGTGACACCCGCGGGCAGGCCTGCAATCGCAAAAGAAACGGGCTCGTTATAGGAGCCGTTTGCGGGCGTCACAGTGAAGGTAAACGACACGCTCTGTCCGGGGAAGAGCGTAAGTCCTCCCGAGACCGGCAGGCCGGAAAGACTGAGCGCGAACGAGGTAATGTTTTCACCGACCGTCGGGGACGCGCTGCCCAGAAAATCTGCGCTGCCGCTATAAACGGCCTGAATCGAGTCGTTGCCGGCCGGAAGCACGCTGGTCGTATAGCTCGCCTCGCCACTGGCCAGTGGCGCTGTGGCAAGAGCGGTGACGCCGTTGTAGAAGGTCACCGTTCCCACCGGGGACGCGCCGCCGGAAGCGGTCACGATCGCGGTAAAAGTAACGCTGTAGCCAGCCGGAGAGACCAGGGCAGAAGCAGAAAGCCCTGTCGCAGTGACCGTCTGTTGCGTCTGCACACTCACACGGTCCAGGACGGTGACGGCTTCGTTGTCCACAACGTTGGCGGCAGCAAAGCCGGAGACCTGCACGAGCGCCGCATCCTGGACCGAAATGGCCTCGCTCTCTCCGCTGAGCGCACCCATTGAGAACTGGGGAACATCGGAGACCGCAACGGTCTCGTTGTCAACGACGCCGGCGGTGGCAAAGCCGGAGACCTGCACGAGCACCGCGTCCTGGACCGAGATGGCCTCATTCTCTACACTGAGCGCACCCATAAAGAACTGGGGAACATCGGAGACTGCGATGGACTCATCGTCAATGACTTGTGCCGGTGAAGTGACTACCGGGCTACACACGATGGCGACATTGGTGATGTCAGCCGTACCGACCGTGCCCGAGCCGTTGGTGACAGAACAGGTTTCTCCCGCCGGCAGCACGCTCACAGTCACGTTGTAGGCCGCGCCCGAAGCCAACGCAGCGGCAAAGGTGAAAGCGCCATTCGCACTTGCCGTGTACGTGTCTCCACCATTGTCGAGAAGAGTTACCGAAGCGCCGCTGCTCATGCCGGAGACGATGCCGCCAATCGT
>JAKCDN010000182.1 GCA_021841795.1 Acidobacteriota bacterium
TGTTCGCGCATCAGGTCGCGCTCTTCGGGATTGAGGGCGCCGGGTTTGCGGAGGATGTCGTCGGGGATGGCCATTTTGCCGACGTCGTGAAGGAAAGCGCCGCGGGCGATGATCTTGATTTCGTCGGGGGGGATGCCCATGGCGCGAGCCAGGGCGATGGCGTAGGCGGTGACGCGCTTGGAGTGGCCTTCGGTTTCGGAGTCTTTGAGGTCGAGGGCGTCGCCGAGGGCCTCGAGGGTGACGTCGTAGGAGTGTTCGAGGTCCTCCATGGCGTGGCGGAGCATCTCGGTACGGGCGCGGACCATTTCTTCGAGGCTCTGGTGATAGCTCTCGGTCTCTTCGATGGCGCGGCGATGATGCAGTGCGCGCTCGACGGTGGCAAGCAACTGATCGTGTTCGAAGGGCTTAAGGAGATAGTCGTAGGCGCCGCGGCGCATGGCGTCGATGGCGACGCCGATGTCGTGGACGGCGGTAACCATGACGACGGGCAGGCCAGGCTGAAGGGCGTGGATGCGGTCGAGGAGGGTGATGCCGTTGACGTCCTGCATGACGATGTCAGTGAGGACGAGATTGAAGTTGTTGAGCTCGAGGGCCTGGAGGGCTTCAGAGCCGCCGCTGGCGAGTTGGACGGTGTAGCCCTGACGCTCCAAAGAGGCTGCGATCATGGTGCGCACCGGAGGCTCGTCGTCGACGACGAGGATGCGCACATGGCTGCGCGCGTTGCGCTCGGCGCTGAGAGCGGCTGCAGAGTTCGGTTTGGCGATAGCGGTCAGCCTGGAGCCCAAATGCCTGCCTTCTTCCTTTTCGCGCACCACTAGTTCCTCGTCGAGCTGAGTGAACGCCGGCAACACTGTCCGGCTGGGTTATGCCGCATTGCGCGGAGGTCCAGGCAGTATCGACATCCAGCAACGGCCTGCGTTGGGGGCGAAACGTGCGTCTGTGCAGGGTCGAGGAGGGCCGGTTCCTGGCTTCCAACCTTGCAGGACGGGCACTATTTGCCCACTCCTTTATCGCTCGTCGCTAAGATATGCCCGATATCTGCCACTCCTCGCTCCGCGGACTGAGCAAAAATGGCCTCCGTCCCCGACCATCGCTCGATGCCGATACCGCCTGGAACATCCCAAGCAAGAGATGGCGGCTGATGCCCGATCGATGTTCTTTTTTCGAGTACGCGCCGCACGTGGTTCGAGTTCCATGGAAACAGAATCCCTAGGAGCGTGTCGAGGGCTACGGCAACACGTAGGAAGCACCGGCTCACAAACGCAATTGCGACAGGCCCACAGGCTGGTAAACAGGTACCGCATCAACAGCGCCCGGGAACAGCCTGAGTTGCAAAAGGGGAATGGCTGACCGGGTCTTCATTCTAACCAGAGGGTAGCATTCTTATAACCCGTTCACAAAGTTCCGAGTGTAACCGGCGCAGGCGGGAACCTTTTGGGTCACTTCCATTCGTGCGGGAGGGCGCCGGCCGGCTGATGGCGGGTGATTTCAGCGTAAGCGGCATCGGTATCGCCGGTGAGGTCGCGGGGAATCCAGTTGCTGTCGCGGGCTGGGAGTGTGAGATGGATCCGAGCAAGGGGGGTGCCGGCGCGAACCTGTTCCTGAACCGCGGCGTAGAGGTCGCTGAGGAAGGTTTTCTGGCCGGTGAGGATCTCAAGGCCGCCGGCATCGCCGTGGCCGGGGAGAACGAAGCGGGGCTGCAAGGCGATGGCCTGCTCAAGAACCAGCGGCCAGTTGGCGAGGTTCGCATCCCAGAGCTTGTTGCGGGGGCCGTTGACGGCGGCGTCGCCGGTGCAGAGGATGCGCTCCCTGGGAAGCCAGACGAAGCCGTCGCCGCGGGTGTGAGCCCAGCCGAAGAAATAAAAGCGGACTTCGCGGGTGGAGTCTCTGAGGATGAAGGGGCTTTGGCGGAAGAGGAGCTGGGGACGGGGCGCGTCGGCGAGGTGAAGGGAGCGGACGTCCTGGCGCTGAGCGGCGGTGTCGAGCCAGCGTCTGGGCTCATAGCGGTCCATCTCGTCGGCGACACCCTGGTAGGCGAAGGTTGTGGCGCCGGCCTGGGTCCAGACGATGTTGCCGTAGGCGTGATCGCGATGGGCGTGGGTGTCAAAGACGAAGAGGACGGGCTTGGGAGAGAGCTGGTGGATCTGGGCAACGAGTTCGCGGGCGCGGCCGGGGTAGTTGGCATCGACGACGATAAGATAGTCGCGCATCTCGATGACGATGTTGTTGCAGTAGCCCTTGGAAGCATCGCCGGGAAGGAACCAGACGCCGCGGGCAATCCTGTGGGCGACGAGCCGGTTGGGTTGCGCGGCGGCAGTGAGAAGAAGCAGGAAGCATGCAGCCGCCACGGCGAGCACTGGGGGCGCGGAGAGGCGGCGAGATTTCATGACTGCTTGGACGGGCGGCTGGCGCGGCGGGCAGCGGCCCAACCTTCCTTGGTAACCTGGCGGCCGCGGCCTACGGCGAGGGCGTCGGCGGGAACCTGCCTGGTGATGCAGGAGCCGGCGCCGATGTAGGCTCCATCGCCGATGGTGACGGGCGCGACGAGCGTGGAGTCGCTGCCGATGAAGGCGGCTTTGCCGATGCGGGTAACGTGCTTATTGACGCCGTCGTAGTTGCAGGTGATGGTGCCGGCGCCGATGTTGGTACCGTCGCCGATTTCGGCGTCGCCGAGATAGGTGAGATGGTTGGCCTTGACGCCCTTGCCGAGTTTGGCCTTTTTGGTTTCGACGAAGTTGCCGACGTGGGCGTTTTCGCCGATGTCGGAGCCGGGGCGGAGATGGGCGAAGGGGCCGATCTGCGCGCCGTCGGCGATGGTCGAGTCCTCAAGGACGGAGTGCTGGCGGATGAGGACGCCGTTGCCGAGGGAGCAGTTTTCGATGACAGCGAAGGAGCGGATGCGGCAGTCGCGGCCGACGCGGGTACGGCCGAGGAGTTGGGCATAGGGCTCGATGACGGTGCCGGGAGCGACCTCGACATCGGGATCGATGACGCAGGTTTCAGGGCGGTGGATGGCGACTCCGGCGGCGATGAGTTGTTGTGCGGTCATGGGATTCTCACTTGCGGTTTGGATGGGTGCGTGCGCCGTGCGTTCGGAGATGTGTGCCGGTCAGGAGACCCGCACACATCCGACGGGGAGACCGGCATCATGATCTGCCGGCGCGCTGCGTTTACTTGCCTGCGCCGGGAGCCTGATGCGGCTGCGGCGGCTGCGGGATGGCGATGTCGATGGGCTGGGGCGCACCCATATCGAGATCGCTGAGCGGCGGTTTGATCTCGGAGCCGTTGCCGACGACGAGGACCGCGAGTTTTGCGGGGTGAATGTACTTTTTGGCGACAGCGGTGACGTCGGCAAGCGTGACCTTCTCAATGGCGTCGTGATAGGTCTCGAGGTAGTCGGCGGGATAGCCGTAGAACTCGAGTTTTTCGCGCTCGGCGAGGATCTTGTCGCGGGTGTCGTAGCGGAAGAGGAATGAGTTAAGGATATCGTCCTTGGCGCGCTGGAGCTCGACCGGGGTGAATGGATGGGAGTTGAGGCCAGAGACCTCAGCCAGTGCGGCTTTGGTGGCGTCAACGGTGGAGGCGCTTTTGGTGATGACGGCAACGCGGAAGGAGCCGGGATGATCGTAGGGGAGATCGAAGCCGCCGCCGACGGCGTAGGCCAGGCCTAACTGCGTGCGGACCTTCTGAAAGAGACGGCTGCCGAAGCCGCCGCCGAGGATTTCATCCATGACGACCAGGGCAGGGACATCGGGATTGTGGCGGTCGATGCCGAGGCCGACGATCTGCACGTTGGACTGATTTACGTCCTGCTTGTCAATGAAGTAGGCGCCCGGTTTGGGTCCGGAGAATTGATCGTGACGCGGGGGCAGGGGTGTGACGGGCGGAAGGGGCTCGAAGACCGCGCGCAGCCTGGCTTCCATGGCGACGGGGTCGAAGTCGCCTTCGACGCCGACGATGAGTTTGCCTTTAAGGCTGCGGTCGTGCCAGGTTTCGAGGTCGGAGAGGGAGATGTTGCCGATGGTGGCGAACTCGGGCTGTAGGGTGTAGGGGCTGTTGATGCCGTAGACGAGCTTGGCAGCTTCGCGGCCGGCGATCTCGCTTTCGTTGTCGTTGCGGCGAACAATGGCCGTGGCCTCCTGCTGCTGCGCGAGACGCATCTTGATGGGGTCGAATCTGGGATGGAAGAGGAGATCCATGGCGAGGGCGAAGACCTGATCGGAATCCCCCTTGAGCGAGTCCCAGGCGAGGGAGGTAGAGTCCTCGTCGCCGCCGGTTTCAATGTGGGCGGCTTTGGCCTCGAGAAAATCGTCCATGGCGTCGCCGCTCATTTTGGCGGTGCCGCTGGTGCGCCATGCCTGGCCGTAAATATCAATGAGGCCGGCCTTGGAGGGCTGGACATCGCGGGCGCCGCCGGGAATGAGCACGGCGCCGGAGACGAAGGGCAGTTCGTGGTCTTCCTGAAGGAAGAGGACGATGCCGTTCTTGAGCTCAATGCGTCTGGGTTGCTGGGGATGAAAGGCGTGGAGCGTGGGGATGGGAATCTGCTCCCAGGGCTTGGACTGCTGGGCCGACAGGCAGGACGGCGCGAGGAGGAGAAGCAAGGCGAGCGCGCAGGCAACCGGCAGAGGAACAGCGTGCCGATATCTGCCGTTTGGCGGCAGCGCCGGCGAAAGCACGGGGCGCGGAGCGGGAAGAAGAGCAGCCGCCGCTCCATTGCCGCGAGCGTTTGCAGGCGGAATGACAGGCCATGTGGCTTCCGAGGCAGGTTGACGGCTCAACAGAGCAGGGTTCTTCATTGCGCGCCTCCATTTTTGCTTGCTGTCGCGGCTGGGGGTTCGGAGTCGATTTCGGCGCTGGTGCGGTTCGAAGCGACGAAGACCTTGTTGGCGACGCGGCGGATGTCGGCTTTGGTGACCTTGTCAACTCTGTCGAGCTGAAGGAAGAGCTGACGCCAGTCGCCGTAGCGGGTCTGATACTCGGCGAGGGAGCCGGCGAGACCCTGGTTGTCGGCGAGGCTGCGGAGAATATCGGCGCGGGCGCGGGTCTTGTACATTTCCAGCTCTGCGTCGGTGACGTCGGCGGTTTTGAGTTTTTCGATTTCCTTGTGGATGGCGTCGCGCATTTCATCCGGAGTGTGGCCGGGGAGCGGGACGGCGTAGAAGGCGAAGAGGCTGGGGTACTTTTCGCCGGGGAAGGGGCTGAAACCCTCGGCTTCAGCGGCGATCTGCTGCTGCTCGACAAGACTGCGGTAGAGGCGGGAGACGCGGCCGTTGGACATGATGTCGCTGATGGCGTCGTAGACGGCGTCATCGGGATCGCGATAGCTGGGACGGTGATAGCCCTCGATGTAGAAGGGCTGGGTCTGCTCGCGGATGACGACGGACTTTTCAGCGAACTGCCTGGGCTCGACGGTGGTCATCTCTTCCGGTTTGGGACCGGCGGGGACGCGGCCGAAGTATTTCTCGAGCATGGGCAGCGCGGTTTTGGTGTCTACGTCACCGACGATGGCGACGACAACGTTGCCGCCGACGTAGTACTTGCGATGGAAGGCCATGGCCTCGGTGGCATTGATCTGGCTGACCTCACTGGGCCAGCCGATGGCGCTGCGGCCGTAGTTGTGAGCCACGTAGGCGGTGGCGACAAACTGCTCGACGAGGCGGCCGATGGGGTTGGAGTCGACGCGCATGCGCCGTTCTTCCAGAACAACGTCGCGCTCCTTGTAGAACTCGCGGGGGACGACATCGGCGAGCCGGCCGGACTCCATCCAGGCCCAGAGGGCGAGGCGGTTTTCCGGCATGGACCAGAAGTACTGCGTATCGTCGAGGCTGGTTTCGGCGTTGAGGCCGTGGGCGCCGTTGGCTTCAGCCACCTCGGTGAACTGGTTGGGGATGACGTACTTGTCCGCCGCGGTCTGAGCGTCGAGGAAGGCCTGGTGGAGCTGCTTGAGCTTGGCTTCATCGCGGCCGATGGGCTTGAGGAACTCGGCTTCATAGGCGTTGTTGGCGGCCTCAACTTTTTCGAGAGCGACTTTCTCGGCGGCGTAGTCCGTGGTACCGATCTGGGTGGTTCCCTTAAAGGCCAGATGCTCGAACATGTGCGCGAGGCCGCTCTCGCCGGAGGGATCGTCCACGTCGCCGGCATCGATGAAGGTGGTGTAGCTGAAGACCGGGGCTTCATGGCGCTCAGAGATGATGAGGGTGAGGCCGTTGGGAAGCACTTTGACGGTGGTGGTCTTCTCAAAGCCCTGCAAATAAGAGCTTAGATCGTTCTGGGCAAAGGCGCTGCACGAGACGGTCAAAGCCGCGAGCAGAGCCAGAGAGCCCTTACGGAACCAGGAAAAAGGCATGCATCCTCCTTGAAGCAAGAGAAGCGAGAAAGCGATTAAATTCGCTCCCTTCCAAACTATTGCGGGCAGGTGCGACGGGTCAAACCGGGCGCTGCTGAAAACCGCGAACGATATAATCGAGGCCATGGCGGGCATGGAGCAGGAGAACGTGACGGCACGGGCGCGAGAAGCCGCTGAGGAGCCGACCGCGGAGACGACCGCGGAGACGACGGCGAA
>JAKCDN010000183.1 GCA_021841795.1 Acidobacteriota bacterium
GAGATGCTGCAAACAACGGTCTGTCGTAGAACTGGTTGCATAAATGCCTCCGAACGATGATTAAGCGAATGCAATGGAAGAAGCCCTGAAACACGGTGAGAGAGCAATCGAAACGCACCTGGATGCTGGTGCAGATCCGCCTATCATCATCCGATCAACCGCATTGGTGAGCTCCTGCCCAGGAGCCTGGCCGTAACCCTCCAGTCAGAGCCGGCAGAAGCCGATTAAGAACCGAATAGGAGTCCACCTAAAATAAGTGGGCGCCTTTAAGGATCATCGCCCTCGTCAAAAGGGAAGCCCCCCACGCAGACCTGTGAATACTCCACCGCCTAACAGGCGGTGGCTTCGGTTTACAGCTGGAAGCCAGATTGATCGGCCATGCGGCCGATTACACCACGTTGCCATCATCGTCTGGCGCGGGAAGCCTTTGCTCCTCGATATATCGCTTCCAGACCTCGTCGGTCACGTTGCCGCTTGTGGTCACCCAATAGCCTCGCGCCCAGAGGTGCTGGCCCCAGTACCGCTTACGCAGTCGCGCATATTCGATCAACAGCTTGTAAGAACGCTTCCCCTGCATGTACTGCACTGCCCGGATACTGAGATATATGGCCGTATCCCGATCAGCATATGCACGTGGTCTCGGTTGATCGATCCGGCCTAGATCAACATTTCCTGGCTCCGGGCGATCCCTCGAAGCAGTTCGCGGCATCGTTGCCCTACATCCCCTTCAAGCACCTGATACCCATACTTCGTCGTCCATGCCAACTAAATCGCAAACTGCCCCGGATCGTCCTTCCGCGGATTGAATACAGACGCGCCGCTATTTGCCACGTCCGCGACGTTCTTTGTTGCGAGATAAAGAGCGTGTTCAATCGCCGCGGCTGCGAGCAGCGTGTCGATGACCGAAGGAGAGTGGCCGGTCAAACGCTTGACCTCACCGCTGATGGCTCCCCAGCGCCGCCACCGCCCGTCGCAGACGCGGGCGCCGTTTGTCGCCGGGAGGCAGATGCTGGATGCCTTTTTTGATATTCGCAAATGGCGAGAATGCTCAGATAGAGCGTGTGCTCCGGCAGAGACTCGATCCACTTTGCGACTTTCGGGTCGGGCCTCGCGCCACTTACTTCGGCAATAACGCTGATATCGTGCAACCAGCTATTCACGGCGCGATTTTCCTTCCGGCATCGTGTCTACGTTACAGATCAAGATCGGAAAGTCCAAGCTCCCGAAGAAAGCGAACCAGCGGCTGGTATCCCTTGGGCTTGGGGAGCAGTTGCTTGTACGCTGCGGGCGCAAGGATCACGGCTGCGTCTTTGCTGCGTATCGTCACCAGTTGCGGTCCCTCGGTCCCGGCCTACCGCACCACCTCACTGAGCCGCACTTTGGCGCCTTCGAGTTTCCGCTGTTCCATGCGAGCCAACGCTACCGAAGACGAGACTGCGGGTTTTGCACGCATTGCGAGAGAGGAGGACATTGATGATAGATCCTGGCGCGATCTGACTATCTAACCTGGTTCTACAACGAATCCGGAGTCGCAGATGCAGCGAACTTGTAGCCGTCAAAGCGCCCGGAAGCCACGGGATTCAATAAGGCACACTCGGTTCGTACCAAGCCGTTCAATCACAAGTAATTATTTCCACCCAATCTCAACCGGCTTCCATCAATCGCTTGACCGCCTTCAAAAGACGCACGCGCTCGCTTCATCACCTTCGCTTGCATTCGCTGCCGCCTTTCAATTCAACCCTTCGGCATAAAACGCGTTGTTCCCCGTCCGCAGATCCCGGCCGTAAGAAAACACCAGCCCCACGCCCAGCGCGCGCACCTTCAGCTGCGCGCCGGTGTCGAACAGCCACTGCTGCGAGCCCAGCGCCGCTCCCGGATCGGCAATCCTCCCAATGTCGAGAAGCGGGCCCAGCTGCACCTGCACCAGCCCGTTGCTGTAAATATTCTTGTCCATCTCCGCATTCTCAAGAAAGTATTCGCGGCCCAGCGGCGCGCTGCCCTTGCGCCCGTCGCGCGTGCCGATATGCGCATGCATGGGCAGGTCATTGTCGCGCTCCAGGCCAAGAATATACAGCTCATCGAGCGGCGCTTGTCCGAAGATCCGCCCCCACCTGATCTGCTGCCTCGTCTCGTAATCATTGCCCTGCCGCTGCGGCAGCCACTGCCAGCAGAGTGACCCCGCCGCCTTCTCAAAAGTCTGTGCCGGCCTGGCCCATAGCCGCGCGGTCTCGGCTTCCGCGCCGGCGCTCAAAATAAAGCGATGCTCCGGCACGCGCCAGAGTACGCCTGTCAACTGCCCCTGCTGTTTCAGCGCCACCCCTGAGGCCAGCATCTGCGGCGTCAATACCGTCCCCGCCTCCACGTTGCGAAAATCCCGATGCGACACCTCCGCGCCCAGCCGCCAGCCCATCCTCCCGCCGGCAAACGACACCAGATCGAATCCGCCTTTCTCCGTGCGCATGTTGAAGCTGGCCAGCAACGGCGCCGGCCCCGTGAAGCTGTCGCGCAGCGCCCAGTTTTCATTGCGCAGGTCCGCGCCTGCCTCCCAGCGATATCGGGCCTTGCCCTCCCACGGGCCAGATACTCTGCCGAACGCACGCCGCTTCTCCGCATCCCAGCGCAACATCGAATCCACGTTCACCGCCTCCCGCCGCAGGTTCCACAACCCCGGCTCCACGGCCTGGAACGGCAGTCCGCGCAGCGCCAGCAGAACATCTCCCCAACCCGCGCCGCCCAGACCATCCAGCTCGCGCGCGCGCAGTGTCGCATTCAGGCTGCCATCCGCCTGCATGTCAAGCTCCAGTTGAAACTCCGGAAAGATCCCCAGCCCGCGCAGCCGCGTCTCGGTGGCCAGGTACTGCGGCAGCAGCAGCGTGCTGGCCGGCGCAAATGCAAAGGCATGGTCCAGCAGCGCCGGCGAAACCCGCGGAACCGGCGTCGCCCGTACCGCTCCAATCTGCGGCTTCCCTGCCCGGTTCCAGTACTTCAGCGCCGCCTCAAAATTGCCGTCGAGAAAGTAGAGCGTCGCCAGAAACTGATTGGCGTAGTCGTCGTGCGGCGCAAGCCGCAACGCCTGGTGCAGCCGGCGCTCCGCAAGCGCATTCTTTTTCTGTTTGAATGCCACTCCCGCCAGCTCCAGCGGGAACCGCTCCTCGCGCGGGGCAAGCCGCCAGCCTCGCTCCAGCGCGCTTTCCGCCGCGGCCCAGCGGCCTTCCTGCGCCAGAGCCATGCCGTCAGCGAATTCCTGGCTTGCGCTCCGCGGCGGCGGTGCGGATCTCTGCGCCGGCGCCGCAATGCAGCCGGCAGCCAGAATCAACACCATCCATCGCCGCCATCGCGCAACACAGGGCCATGCCGCGCAGGCTGCCATCATTTCAGCTCGGGAACCGCAAGCAGCGTCCAGTTCCCCGTCGCCTTCCATTCGCGCTCGAACTGCGCGTCGTCTTCCTTCAGCAGCTTGCGCTGCGCCGGATCGTTCATCAGCACCACATGTTCCGCGTCATTCACGCCCGCGAGCACCACGTAATGCAGCTCGTCGTCGCCTCGCGGCTTCAGCGCCGCAATCAGCGGACGTCCCTTTGCAAGCTCCTGTTCCATGTCATCCCAGTCGCCCGCGTACGCAAAGGCGCTATATCCGTGCTGCTGCATATACTGCAACAGCGCCGTTGCGTTCACGCCATGCCGGCCCGGCGGCAGCGCGCTCAGAATCTCGTCCACATCCGCTGCGGCTGCGGCAGTCCGGTGCAGCTTCTGCTGCCAGTACTGCATCACCATGGACACTGCCGCCGGACCGCAGCCCTGCTTCTGCTGGGGCACAAAGGGAACATCCAGCCACAGCTCCGCTGCCGTCGCGGCCCATCCCACTCCGCATCCGGAAATGAAGAGCGCGGCCGCCAGAACTCCTCGGCGCTCCATCTTCATCCGCCTGTAATTAGTGAACCGCCACGATAATCAGAATCAGTGCCGCAACCGCGATCAATATAATCAGCAGGTCGTGATCCGACATGTTTCCTGCGGCAAACTCATTCTGCGCCTTGGTCGCGCGCTGCGCCAGTTGCGCCGCTTCCTGGTCGCTCAGTCCGGCCACCGCATTCTGCACCTGGACCGGATTCATATGCGCCGATTCCAGCGCCTGCGTCGCCTCGGCTGAGCTCAAAAATCCCTTCAGCGTCGCAACGTTCTGCGCTCGAACATTCGAGGCTTCCTGCCCCGCCTTCTGCAGCTCAAGCGGGCTCACGACATGAGGCGCGGTCTGCGCTAAAACCATCTGCGGAGTGGCGATTGCAAGCACTGCAACTGACATAAAACCAATCGGTTGCAAAAATTTGGAAATCATACGTCAAAACCTCCGGGGGAGAGAAGAGTTGATGCGCTCGTTGGAGCTGCTGCAAGCAGCTCGCACTGAAGTCATTATATACAATTCACGCATTCCACCCTGGTGCGGCGCCGCCGCTTCGGCCCGGCCTCAGAGTCTCTCGGTTCATGCTCCACTGCGCCGTCTCACGCAAAACACGTGCTTTGCCTTTTTGGCAGACGCCCCGGTCAACGACCCTGCAGCATGATTCTGCGTGCAATAGGCGCTTGCCCCACGCGCCAACGAAGCCAGCTCTCCCACCGAAGCCGGTTGACCCATGTACCAGCGAAGCCAGTTCTCCCACTGAAAATGGTTGCCCCAGGTGCCTCACTTCTGATGGGCACCTGGGAGACCACGCACCTACCCCGGGCTTTTCACACGGTTGCTTTGCGGGACTCCAGTTGGCCGATACTTCCCCCCCTGGCCGACCAACCGCCCGCAACCCCGTCGATGAGCGCATTGCCCTGTTACCGACAACGGACAATGAGATGCACTTGTCAGCTAGGCCGTGTATACAGCCACTTGATCGCGGGGCGCAACCTAATCAGCGGCTGAGATCAAGATCAGCTCCTTTAGGTCGCCCCCCCCCGCGGATCGGCAACACTTCTGACGGGACCTAAGATTCAGCTACGTCAACGATAAACTTGGCTCGTTCGTAGAGCTCATCGAACGTCACGACTTCGGGCCTTGCGATGTTCCTTCTGAGAAGTTCAAACGAGCGGTAAACGTCTTTTCGGATTCCTTTGTCTCCATGAAATTCACTCAGCGACCCAATGACCAGAAAAGAACGAGGTTGATAGCTGAAGATCTCCTCACCGGTCGGATTTCCGGATTCGTCATGGGGCTCCAGCTTCTCGACGGCCCTGCGTATCGCCTCCTCAACGGTTACCTGGCACTGTACCACCGCACCAGCAAGCTCATACGAAGGTGCCCAGCAGGAAGGTCGATAATGAGTCGATTGAACGAGCTTGGTTGAATGCTTCTTGATCTCTACAAAACACAAGGCATCTATCGCGCCTCGCGACTTTAACACGCCGTCGGCGCGCTTCCCGCGTCGCCAAAGGTCGCTCCCGCTAACAGCTTGCTCCAGTTTCTTCTCGTCTAAATTCGACAGAAAGACGTACGTAAGTCCGTATCCGAATATCCAGACGTTGCTCTCAAAAAAGCTCTGCCAGGTCGCCTCCGTTGCTTCAGGGTCGCTGAGCAACTCTCTGTAGCGCTCCAACTGCTTTTTCCGGTAACCGATAGCAACAATATCCGAAGTCGTAACTTCAGATTTCAGGGCTTCAACAATGAGGTTATGGTTTTCAGATATGAGATTCCTTGCTTGGTCGGGCGACAGTAGGAGCTTTCGAAGCTGATCGTCTGGAACATTAATGCCTTTGTCGTCCGGAAGATTTAGCCGCTTCATGTTAAGAAGGAATTCAATCAACCGAAGGACTTCATCGCCATGAAACGAGAAGTGCTGCTCTCTTAAGGGCTCGCCATTTCGGGTGATGTAGCGCTGTATTTGCATTGTGAAGATGCCACGGGTATCTTCGTAAAATTTGGCGACGATTTGTGATCGGCCACCACTGGTGACTCGTATCACTTGTGTCCCGTGCTCTTGCACAAATTCATGCAATTCCGAACCATCAATGACTTTCGACGCTATCCGAATGCGCCGTTTCTGCCCAGCTTGTGCGTCCAGTCCGACGGAGCGCTCAGTCGAGGGGATGCTGGGGCTGACATAAGTCTTCCCGGGCTTCTTATTCTTGAAATACTCGTACGAGTCTTCTTCCATAGCCGGAACCTCACTTGCGGGTCCATTCTAGATTGATTTCGAAAGGATCGCCATAGAACGCTAAGTCGTGTGCCCGTCCTTGAACCTTGCTCGCGGAATCCGAGTTCCCCGCGTCTCACCGTCGCCGAACCCAACGCAATCGGGGTTGCTATCAGTTGACGACCTTTCGTCATTTGGCCGTAGAGTCGCTTATGGTTACTTTTGCCTGCCCCGGGTCGGGAACGATTAATCGCGAATTTGGACGAGCGGTAAATCGCCAAGCCACTCATCGAAAGCCGATACAAACCCAAAAGCCGCCCGGCATCCAGCCATACCCGATCCCCGCGCGCAACTCCAACCCCCGCCACCCATCAAGCCTGCCCCGCCCCGTCACCCCCACCCCACCCGCAACCCCGCAAAAAAAATCCCCCCAACCT
>JAKCDN010000184.1 GCA_021841795.1 Acidobacteriota bacterium
AACAGAGCCGTGAAAAACGTCCTCGCTGCACGTCCGTCTTCAGGCTTTATTTGGCCTCGATCGCGGTGAGGCGGAAGGTGATCGTTCCCCAGAAGAGCCTTGCCCGCATCTGTACGGGCAGTTGCCTGTCATCGTCCGTGTACCAAATCCAGATATTCCCGCGATTCTTCACGACCCCGGCATCGGCGGTTGGCTGCACGCGAATTGTATTGAAGGTCCCGAGGGCGGTCTTGATCACTTCGCGGCCCTCTACCTTCATTGTGACGGGAACAGTGCGCGCGGCGTCAACGACGGGAAAGATGAAGTTGTGACCGAGCACAAGGGGCTGCGAAGCGGTGTAAAAGATGCCGGTCAGCAGATCAGTGAGGCAGCCGCCTATGGGAGCTTCGAGGTGCTTGGTCTGCCCGGTGACCTGATTTTTCTCGTCGAGGATGGATTTCGAGTTGGCATAGTCGAGATGCAACGTGGAGTTGACTTGCCGACGGCCCTCAACAGTCTGCTTATCGAAGTCGTAGGTGCAGCCGTGCTGCCTGTCAAAGCTGGACTGGAAGCGGTCGGCGACGTGAAAGAGCAGGTTGATCGCGCCGATGGTATCCGCCGAAGCCGTGATGCGCTCGCGATCGCCGGCCTCCTCAAAGTGAATGACAGCGGTTCCCGCCGGAAACACTCTCCAATCAACCGCGTAGGTCAAGGTTTGTTTCTGGGGAAAGCTATAGCCGGGACGCGGAGGAGGGAGCGTGACAGTCTGCTGACCGCGGGCAAGCGGCACCAGAGCAAAGAGGCAAAAGATAGCGATTGCATTGGCGCGTGTCTTCAATGTTCGGCACGGCTCCTTGTAGGTTTGACCGATCGTATTGGTTTGGACGCTGCGTATGCGGAAACCGCTTATCGTATCCGGCTGAGCAACAGCTCGAGCGCCGGTCGAAGGTAGAGCAAGCTCAGATAAATCAGCGCAGCCCCTAATGCAGCATTGTACTCGCGGTGCTTCAGGTAAAGCGCGAAGGAAAAGCCCCGCCGCATGCCGCTGCCGGCCGAGTTACCTGATCCGGCTTTGGCTGGGGTCAGCCGGGGAAGGAAGCGTGGCACCTGCCGGCAATAATCGTCGAACCCGGGAAATGTGGAGCGGAGAAACTGTTCTTCTCCGGCGATCACGGGAATGTAGATGACGGCAAAGCCTGCAACCAGGACGAGCGCAAGCAGCCAGCTCTGGAGGGCCAGCGCAAAACCTGCAGCAATCAACGCCGAACCGAGATAGAGCGGATTGCGGGTGAAGGCATATGGCCCGTTTACAGTGAGCTCCCGATTTTTCTTCACCGTTCCTGAAGCCGCGGCGCGCAGTGCCAGCCCGGGCACGACCAGGGCCAGACTCCAGACAATGGCCGCAAGGCGCGCAGGATGTTGAGCAACCTCAAAAACATACAGGGCAGCGGTGACAAATCCAAGAGGCACGCGAATCCGCCGCGCCACGTTTTTCCACGTTTGCCACTGGGCGGAGGGTTCTTTTAGAGGATTGGAATGCGGAGTCATCGATCCTTCTCCTCCGAGAGTAATTCATCTGCGGCGTGAAGCACGGCTTCCGGCGCAATGGTTAGCAGGCCAGCTTCCGGAGCTTCGCGCCGCGTATGGTCACGACGGCTTTCAGGGTTCCGCAAAACGCGGGCGGGGGCTCCAAATGGACCGTTACGCCGGGGATCGGTTGGCCCATAGATGCCTACCACCGGCCGCCCCAGGGCCGATGCGAGGTGCAAGGGGCCGGTATCGCCGCCTATGCACAGAGCGACGCGACGGGTGAGTGCTATTAACTGGGGCAGCGTGGCACTGACGGAGATTGCAGCGCCGCCGGCTACGATGGGCGCGGCAAGCCGCTCCTCGCCGGGAGCGGCATTGACCAGAACGGACAGTCCGCGCGCCCTGAGAGCTGCGGCCACGACCGCGTAGCGCTCCGGCGGCCACCGCTTCGCGCCCCAACCCGCACCGGGCGTAATGAGAGCCAGGGATCGGGCCTGCGCCGGCTGGAAGTGCGCGGCAAGCCATGCATCGCACCAGCTCTCGGCCTCGGGATCGACCGGCAGCAGCGGAACGGAAAATTCCAGTGAATCTCCCGCCACATTGCGGGCGAGTTCAACGTCCTGCTCGATGACGTGGGCGCCGTGGGTAACGATGCGCTCGGTGAAGAACCAATGCGCAGGCCACTCGCGTGGGCTGGCCTCTCCAATACGGCGGGCGCAGCCGCTCAAGCGGCCGATGACGGCCGAGCGGATTGAGCCCTGAAGATCCAGTACGGCATCGTATTCAGCCTGGCGCAGCTCCTGGCGCAGTTTGCCAATTGCCGTTCGCGTTGCGGCACGGAGCGGATGCCGTTTCCATTCGCGGACCGCGGCAAAGTGCAGCCGGTCCACAAGAGGCATTCGCGCGCAGCGAGACGCACCTGTCGCAGATCCCGGTTCCTTGCCGGAAGCCGACAAGAGGGCCTGCCAGCGCGGGTCGACGACCCAGCCGATGCTCCAGGAGGGATGCATGCGACGGAGCGCCGTGACTGCCGGCAGGGCATGCAGGATATCACCCATAGCGCCGAGCCGCACCACGAGCAGACGAAAGCTGGACTGCGTGTGCAAGCTTCAATTTTCGCATAAGGCAGGAGGGCAGATTCAGCAGAGTTTGCGGGACCAGGGGAGCGCGTGGATGGCTCCATCTCTGAGACGGAAGATCCTAAAAGGACAGAGGCGGGCAAGTATCCTGAAGGGTGACGGAAAAACCGGGCAAACGATCGGGGTCCGGGCTGCGCAAGGTATCGTTGCGCTTCGGACTGGCGTGTCTGGCGCTAGGACTGGCGGGGCTGTGGTTGCTCGCGGCGCTTTGGCTGGTGGCGCTCAAGTGGATCGACCCGCCGACGACCGCGGTGCAGGTCGAGCGCCGCGTTGAGTCCTGGGCACACGCGAAGCCGTACAGCAAGCATGAACAGTTTGTCGCGTTGAGCCAGATATCGCCCGACCTTCAGCACGCCGTGATCGCGGCCGAGGATGCACGTTTTTATCAGCACCACGGTTTCGACTGGCAGGCCATCGAGATTGCCGCCGAGGATGACATGAAAGGCGGACGACGGATTCGCGGCGGATCGACAATCACGCAGCAACTGGTAAAGAACCTCTTTTTCGGCACCGAGCGCTCGTATCTGCGCAAGGGCGCGGAGTTCACGCTGGTGCCTGTTGCAGAGTTCGTGCTTGGCAAACAGCGGATTCTGGAGCTTTATCTGAACGTGGTTGAGATGGGGCCGGGAATCTACGGCGTGGAGGCGGCGAGCCACGCCTGGTATCGCACGTCAGCACGCAGGATCAACCGCGACCAGGCGGCCCGTCTGGCGGCAATTCTTCCCGCGCCACTGCGGCGACACCCAGACCGGATGGACCACTACAGCGGAATCATTCTGGAGCGGATGCGGCAGATGGGGTGGTGAAAGGCCGGCGCGACGAAGCCGTTGCGCGCAGGCCCCATTGGCGGTGACCGACCGCAAGGAATGCGCGCCGGTGGAGGAATCAGCTCTGGGTAGCGATCGCGGAGATGGGGCGCTGCCGCCATTTTCCCGCAGTAAAATCAGGAAACTCGACGGGCGCGCTGCCGCGACGCACGGACTCGACGCTCAGCGGCGCGACCGAGGCCCACGCGGCGCAGTCATAGACGTCGAGATCGGGCGGCAGCCCTTCACGCACGCATTGGAGCAGGCGGTAGATCATGATGAGGTCCATTCCGCCATGGCCGCCGCTCGCGCGCGCCAGTTCGCCCTGGCGTAGCCAGAGAGGGTGCTGGTACTGCGTGTAGGCGTCGATTGAGCCAAAGGTTTCATCCTTATCCATGCCGTCGAAGTAAATGCGCGGGGGATAGTCCTGGAACAGTCCCCTGGTGCCTGCGATCAGATTGATGCGGTCGTAGGGATGGGGCGTGGAAACGGCATGCTTGACGGTGATGGTGAGCCCCCGGGCGGTTTTGATGAGCGAGGTATTCATATCGCCGCAGATGTAGCGCTCGCTCCAGCGCGGATCGCCGGGGGCGAGATGATCTTTGCGCCAGAGGTCGAGACCGCGCTGGGGAGAACTCATGGAGACGAGGGAGACGAAGCGGTCGCCGCGCTGGATCCCCATGTAATTGGCGACGGGGCCGAGCCCGTGGGTGGGATAGAGGTTGCCGTTGCGCAGGGTGTGTTGGGTGCGCCGCCACAGCCCCTCGCCGGCATTGGAAAAGAGCTCAGCGCGCAGGTCGTGAATATAGGCGCCTTCGCCGTAGAGCAGGTCACCGAACATTCCGGCATGAATCATGCGCAGGATGAGGGTTTCGTTGTAGCCATAGCAGCAGTTCTCAAGGATGATGCAGTGGCGCCTCGACTGCTCAGAGGCATGGACGATGCTCCAGCACTGTTCAATGGTCGTTACGCCGGGCACTTCGATGGCGACGTCCTTGCCGTGTTCCATGGCGGCGAGGGCCATAGGCGCATGCCAGTCCCAGGGCGTGGCGACGAGGATCAGGTCCACGTCGTTGCGTTTTACGAGTTCCTCGTAGTGATGCGGCCCCTCAGTGAAGAGCGCGGGCTTCGGCTGCCCGGCTGCGGCGACAAGCGAGGCGGCGTGCTCGGCCTTGGCGGGAACGATATCGCAGAGGGCGGCGACCTGCGCATTGACGGCAAGAAGCTGGCCGAGGAGCGACGTGCCGCGTCCGCCGGCGCCGATCAATGCCAGGCGGGGTTCGCGTTTTTGCAAGGGCACGTCGATCATGGTGCGGCGAGCCGCGGCCTGGGCAGCCTGGGCAAGATGGGGCGCACCGAGGGATACGGCACCGGCTGCGCCGAGCTGCATGAGGCGGCGACGGGTAACGTCCGCGGCGGAGAGCAAATCACCTGAGCTCATGATGAATCTTCCCTTTCACTCTTCTGTCTGGACCAGCGCCTGACTGCGAGGCCGCACCTGGCAAGTGCGCGAGAGGTCCGGGATTAAATGCGAATGAAGATCCTCTTCCGGTACATCCAGTAAAGGATCAGCCAATAGGTGAGGAGTGTAAACGAACCCAGGACTACCGGCTCCACGGGCGGGCCGAAGATGCCGAGCAGACGCGCACCGAGATGAGTGCGCAGGCTGCCTTCGACAAAGTCGTTGCACCGGCTGGCGATGAGGTAGGCCGCAATGGAGTTCATGCCCACGACGACAAGGGGGAACGCGAGGCGGCGCTGCTGTTTGACGTCGACAACCCAGGAGAATGCGGCGAGAAAGAAGATGCAGACGCCGCCGGAGAAGAGGGTCCAGGAGGGCGTCCAGATGCGCTTGACGATGGGACAGATCCCGGCGAAGTGCAGCACAAGTGCGGCGGAGCAGAGAATGGCGCCGGCAAGAAGAAGGCGGCGGAACGGGATGCGGGGAGCGGATTCGCGATACCAGCGTCCGGCGATGAGGCCGAGCAACATGGTGCCGAGGGTGGGAATGAAACTGAGCGTGGCGTAACCGCCCGCATTGTCAAGGAATGGCGCGGTGCGGGGAAAGAGGTTGAGGAACCAGGTGTCAAAGGCCCAGCCGAGGTTGCTGTTTTTGTTCCAGTGCGCGGCAAAGCCGTTCAACAGGTGCTGATGCCAGTCAGGAGCGACGCCGACGGAGGCCCAGGGAAAACCGGGCCCCGGCGCGGGGTAGAGCGCGAAGGCGAGCCAATAGCCCAACAGGATTGCGGCCAGGGCGAGCCACTGCCAGCGGGGCTTGAGAAAGGCGATAAGAAACGCGAAGGTGTAGCCAAGGCCGATTTGCGTGAGGGTGTCTTCAAAGGTGAAGTAGGTGATGGACTGGCCCGCGGAGCGCAGGAAGATTCCCAGAGCGACGAGGACCAGGCTGCGCCAGAGGACATGAAAGAGCATGCGCAGAAAGGATTCGCCCTTGTTTTTGCGGCTGGCAAGGGAGTAAGGCAGCGAGACCCCGGCAAGAAAGGTGAAGCCGGGCTGGATGGTGTCATGAAGGCTCATGCCGACCCACTGGACGTGGGACTGCTGGGTACCGAGAAACTGCCAGAGAGGATTGCCGGGAAAGGAACGCGCCACGTGAGCAAACTCAAGCACCTCGGCCATCATGAGGAGCATGACAAAGCCGCGATAGGCATCGATGGCCACGTTCCGGGCTGCGGGCTGGGGAGTGCCAACGGCCGTAGCATTCATGAACGATTCCTCCTGAAACGGAGCATTTAGTCTACGTGCCGGGCAAAGAATCCGCGTTGCCGTCATTTTACCCAGTCTTCCGGTAGATGGGCTGTTGCACTATGCTTTTCTCATGACGACAGCGAATGATTCACCTACTCTACGCAGCCTTGGCAACTCCGACATGCAACTGACCGCCATCGGTTTTGGGGCGTGGGCGATTGGCGGGGGCGACTGGCAATACGCCTGGGGGCCCCAGGACGACAGCGAGTCTGTCGCCGCGATCCGGCGGGCAGTGGATCTGGGCATTAACTGGATCGACACGGCGGCAATTTAC
>JAKCDN010000185.1 GCA_021841795.1 Acidobacteriota bacterium
AAGTGAGCATGGCTGATCAGCAGAATTTTGATGTCGTTGAAGTTGAAGCCAAGCGCTTCGACACTCCTGCGAATCAGCGGCGGCGACGAGGCAAGGTTGCTGTTGATGAGGATCAAGCCTTTGGGCGTTGCAACAAGGTAAGCGGCCAGATCTTCGCTGCCCACGTAATACAGATTGCCCGCGATGCGGAAGGGAGGAAATGGATGCGTCCATGCAGGCTGGTCGGCAGCGGCCAAGGGCAGAGCCACGACGAGTAGCGCGCCACAGAACAGAAGTTTATGCAGGGTCATAGTGGTTCTGGCGTCGAGAAATGGTTCCTGGCGGCTTCGATGGCGCGTTCCAGATGAACGCCGCGCGAGCCCTTCACCAGGACGACGTCGCCGCTGCGCAGATTTTGCGTGAGCCACACGCCGGCGGCATCCGCGTCGCGGAGGAAGACCGCCGGTACCCCGCCGGCGCAGGCGGCAGTGGCAAGATGTTCGGCGTTGCCCTGCACGGCGACGACCAGATCGAGGCCGGCTTCGGCAGCCTCGCGGCCGCAGGCAAGGTGCAGCGCTGGCCCGTGTTCGCCCATCTCCAGCATCTCGCCGGCCACCAGAATGCGGCGGCCTGCGGAGGGGCGCGCGGCAAGGGTACGGATCATGGAGCGCAGCGCTTCAGGGTTCGAGTTGTAGCTGTCGTTCAGAATCGTCGCCCCGCCGATTTCCAGAATCTGGCCGCGCTTGTCGCCGGCGGTGAGCGACGACAAGGCTGCCATGGCGGCCTCGATTGCAACTCCGGCCTCGCGCGCTACGGCGAGACCGGCCATGGCGTTCAGCGCGTTGTGCGCGCCCAGCATGTGCAGGGAGAATTCATCCTCCTGCTCGCCGGCGCGAAACCGGATGTGCAGGCCATCGAGATCTTCGCGGGCAGTGAGAATCTGGGGATCGGCGCAAGGGCCGCCGCCGAAGTAGACCACGCGACCGTGAAAATCGCGGCCAAACTGGGCGGCATAGGCATCGTCACAGTTCAGAAAGGCGATGCCGTGTGCGGGCAGCGCGGCAACCAGCTCGAACTTGGCGCGGGCGATGCCTGCCTGGCCCTCTTGGAAGTTTTCAATGTGCGCTGTGCCGACGTTGGTTATGACGCCCCAGTCCGGAGCGGCGATGCGGGCAAGAGCGGCGATTTCTCCGGCATGATTCATGCCCATTTCCACGACGGCAAATTCGTGCTCGGGCGCGAGCCGCAGCAGTTGCAGTGGCAGGCCGAAGCCATTGTTCAGATTGCCTTGCGACTTCAGCACATTGAACCTGGCGCCGAGCGCGGCAGCCACGGCCTCTTTGGTGGTGGTTTTTCCGGCTGAGCCGGTGATGGCGACCACGACCTGGCCCCACTGGCGGCGAACGTGCGCCGCCAGCGATTGCAGCGCGGCCAGCGGATCTTCCGCGATGAGAAGCGGACGCGATAATGCGGCATCGGGAAGGGAAGCAGCCCTGGAGCGCGAGACCACGGCGGCCTGGGCTCCGCGATCGAAGGCCGCGGCGACGAACTCATGGCCGTCGAATCGCTCGCCGCGTACCGCGAAGAATAACTCACCGGGCAAAACGGTGCGGGAGTCGATCGAGTAGCCGCAGGCAACAAGCGCACCGGCGTTCACAACGGACGACGGCGCTTCCAGCACCGCCCCGGCGCCTAACGCGGCTTCAGCCAGAGTGAGATTCATTGCCCTTCACCATAGCCCAAATCGCGCAGGATGGAAAGCGCAACTTCAGCATCGTCGAAGGGGAGGGTGCGTCCGGCGAGGATCTGTTCCTTCTCGTGGCCCTTGCCCGCAATGAGCACGACGTCGCCCGGGTGCGCGGCCTCGATCGCCAGGCGGATGGCAGAGGCGCGGTCCGCTTCCACCGAGTAGCGAACGCCGGTGGCCTGCAGTCCGGGCTCAATTTCAGCGAGAATCGCGGCAGGATCTTCCGAGCGGGGATTGTCGCTGGTGGCAACAACGAAATCGCTGCCTTCGCCGGCGGCCTGGCCCATTCTGGGGCGCTTGGTGCGGTCGCGGTCGCCACCGCAGCCAAATAGGGTGATGATGCGGGCGCCGGCGCATGCCGTCATCTGCCGGGCCAGCGCGATGAGGTTGCGCAAGGCGTCGTCGGTGTGAGCGTAGTCGATGATTACGGTGAAGGGCTGACCGGAATCGACAGGTTGAAAACGACCGGGCACCGGCCGAAGCGCGGGCACCGCGGCTGCCAGTTGAGCGAAGGCGATACCGCGCGCGTGGGCTGCGGTGAAGGCTGCGAGCAGATTCAGTACGTTGACCTCGCCGGCGAGGCGCGATTGGAGCATGGCGGATCCGGCCGGGGTCTCAAGCTCGATTGCGGCGCCGGAGGGCGTGAGCCGAAAGCTCGCAGCGCGCCAACTGCCCTTGCCGATGCCGTAGGTGCGCACTTCGGCGCCCGCTTTGCGCGCGGCGGCGGCCAGCTCTTCCGTGCGCGGGTCATGCGCGTTGAGAACGGCGACGCGCGGCGGTGGATATCTGACGCCGTCGAAGAGCAGCCGCTTGGCGGCGAAATAGTTCTCCATCGTTTGGTGGTAGTCGAGGTGGTCGCGCGTGAGATTGGTGAAGACGGCCACGTCGAAGGAGACGCCGATCATGCGGCCCTGGTCGAGAGCGTGGCTTGATACCTCAGTGACGAACTCGGTGGCGCCACGCGCAACGCCCTGGGCCATCAGTTCGTAGATGTCGCGCGACTCGGGTGTGGTGTGGATGGATGGGCGCGCCTCGCCGGCTACGTGATACTCAATCGTGCCAATGAGAATCGTGGCGCGGGCCGCGGCGTTGAGCAGCGCTTCGGTAAGAAATGCCGTCGTGGTTTTGCCGTTGGTGCCGGTGATGCCCGTGGCGGCAAGCCTTTTCTCCGGATGTCCGTAGAACCAGGAAGCGGCCTGAGCCAGAGCGCGGCGGCCGTGCTCGACGTGGAGAATAGGCACGCCGGCATTGTAGACGGTGAGGTGATCGAAGGTCTGCGCCGAGTCTGTGACGATGCCAAGCGCGCCAGCGGCGAGGGCCTTTTCGACATATCGGTTGCCGTCGGTCGAGCCGCCCTTCATGGCGACGAAGACGGAGCCGGCTTGAATGCGGCGCGAGTCGTACTCGATGCCGGTGACTGGCGCAGCGGTGCTGCCGGCGCCGGCAATCGCGGTGATTTCGGTGGTGAGATCGTGCCAAAGCATTTCGAGGTCAATTGTAGTGGGGCGAGTTGAAAATTGCGTCAGGCTGCGGGCATTTCCGCCTGAATTTGCAGGTGCAACCGCTCGATTGCCGCAGGCAAGCCGCGATGTTGTGAGAGGGGCGAATCTAACGCTCGCAGCGGACGACGATTTTAGTCCCCGCGGGCACCATTGCGCCGGGCGCCGGAGCCTGCTCGCGTGCAATGCCGCTGCCGATGATCTCCACCTGCAGTCCTGTGGTTCCGGCTTGTTCGATCACCTGGCGCATCGAGAGGCCGACAAGCGAGGGTACGCGGAACTGGTGGGCGTCGGCGATCACGACGGTGGCCGGCGGCGTTGGAGCCGCGGCCACAGGCGCGGCCTTGCCGTGCGGCGTGGCGGAGTTTGCCGCAGCGACGGTCGGGGACGCCGCCGGCGGCGGCGTGCTGGCCGGCGCCTGCGGCGCCGCACGAAGCGGATCGTCGCTGGGCAGATCGTTGGCGGCCTGGTAAAGCGCCTGCATGTCGTCGTCCTGCTGGTCGTCTTCCGGTACCGCCGGTTCCTTCGTGGTGGGTTTCGGAGCGGGTCTCAGATCGATATCGTGGGGCACGCCAAGATACTCGAGAACCTGTTGCGCGACTTCAGTGAAAACCGGAGCCGAGACCTCAGAGCCGTAATAGGCTCCCCTGGGAGAATCGATGACCACGGCAACCGAGATAACAGGATTGTTGACCGGCGCAAAACCGGCGAAGGAGGCGATGTGCAGAGACTTGGAGTACTTATGCGTTGTGGGGTCGATCTTTTGCGCGGTTCCGGTTTTTCCGGCGGAAGAGTAGCCGTTGAGCTGTGCGGTCTTGCCGGTGCCGAAGAGCACCACACCCTCCATCATCTTGCGCATCTCGGCCGCAGCCATGGTGGAGATGACGCGATGCGCGCCGGGCGGAAGCGGATCGGGCTGTTCTTCACCGGGCTTCACCGGTTCCGGCAGTCGCGCCGGGTAAGGCTTCTGGTTGGGAGTAGCCGCGGGTGACGATTGGTCCGACAGGAGCACGTGCGGCGGCAGATACACGCCGCCGTTGGCAATGGTAGAGACCATCGAGACGAGCTGGACGGGCGTAACGGCCTCTTCCTGGCCGATGGCGACGTAGCCGATGGAGGCTGGCTGCCAGTACTTGACCGGCCGCAGCAGGCCGCGGGTTTCACCCGGAAGCTCGACGCCGGATCGCTGTCCGAAGCCGAAGGCGCGAATGTAATCGTAAAGGCGATCGGGGCCAAGCTTGAGAGCGAGCTTGATGACGCCAACGTCGCTCGACCGGGCGAGAGCCGTGGCCACGGTCACCGTGCCGATGCCGCGATCGCTCTTGTCGTCGTGAATCACGCGGCCGAAGAGATTGATCTGCCCGCCCTGGCAATCGATCATGTCGTCAGGCGTGGCGATCTTCTGATCCATGGCGGCGGCGTAGGTTACCAGCTTGAACGTCGATCCGGGTTCGTAGACATCGCTCACGGCGTGGTCACGCAGGAGTGAGAGTGTGGTGTGGCGGGACTGGTTGGGATTGAATGTAGGCCGGATGGCAAGGGCCAGAATCTGGCCGGTGTGAGCATCCTGCACCACCACCGTTCCGCTGAGTGCCTGCGTCTTCTCCATGGTGTGGTCGAGGGCTTGTTCGGCCATGAACTGAATGTTTTCATCGATCGTGAGGACAAGGTTGCGGCCCGGCGCCGGTTCGCGCTCTGTAGAGCCTAAGACCTTGCGGCGAGCATCCATGGCCGTGTACATCAGGCCTGGACTTCCGTGGAGCTCGCTGTCGAATTTTTCCTCGAGGCCGCCCAGCCCATTGTCGTCCACCCCGACGTAGCCCAGCACCTGCGCGGCAATCTGATTGTCAGGGTAAAAGCGCTCGAACTCCTTCTGAAAGTAGATGCCCTTCATATTGAGAGCTTTGACGCCGGCGGCAACCTGGGGTTTAACGCGGCGGGCGATCCAGGCAAAATTACGGCCGGCATTCAGGCGTGCGGCGATCTGGTCCTCGGCGGTAAGCGGATCGTCGGGATCGGTGTGCACCAGGGCCGCAAGCGTATGCGCGGCGGCCTTCTTGTCCGCGATCTCGCTGGGATCGGCGTAGATTGAGTCGGCTAGCACCGTCATCGCCAGCTCGCGCAGGTTGCGATCGTAGAGAATGCCGCGGCGGGGAGCAATCTCAATCGTGCGCTGCTGCTGCCGGGCGGCGCGCTCCACGTATTCGTGGTGCTTTACGATCTGGAGCCAGAAGAGACGGCCCGCAATGGCGCAGGCCCAGAGCAGAAAGAACAGGCAGACAATCCAGAAGCGCGACCGTTGCAGGGGGACGGCCCGGGTGGTTTGAGCGCGGCTGCGCATGGAATGAACGGCTGCGGACATATGAGCTGCTCAGCTCCTGGCTCGTGGCTCCATCGTGCGCATTTGCTGTCTTGCGTTACCACGAAGCAAGAATCTGGTTGAGCCCGGCAAACCTGCATTCAGCCCGGCAAAGCTGGCGGCTAAGCGCCGAAGGCTAAAAGCCGTTTTTGGGCGCGGGAGAAACCATCTGGGCCAGAGCGGGAGCACCGGCATCGGGCGTGACGCCGGGGTATACCACCTGGCCTGGCTGCGGCACGGCAAGACCCAAATGGCGCGCCATCTGATCGATGCGGCCCGGTTCCGTGAGCTCGGCTTTGCTCAGGCGAAGCTGGCGGTTCTCTTCGTGCAACTGCTCGAGAACCTGTTTTTCGCTCTCCACGTGATAGCTGCTCTCGATGGCGTAAAAGTGCTGCAGACCGTAGATCATGATGAGCGAGAAGAGCACTGCGACAGCAGCGGAAAACACACGCATCTCCTGCATGCGCACAGGATCGGCGGCCTTGATGAGGCGTGAATTATCGAAGCTGCGGGCGACAAAGAACTCCGGCGTGCGCGCGCGGCGGCGGCGCTCAGCCTGCTGCGCCATCAACTCTGCGTTGCGTTCGGCAATGCGTGCGCCCCAGCTACGTCCTGCTTCGAAATATGTGGTTGCGATTGCCGCCATGGTGCTCTCTCTCAATTCTTTCCGCTGCTCTTAGCTTGGCGCTGCGTGCGCGCGGGTTGCGATCTGTTTCTTCTTCGCCGGCAGTGACAGGCTTTCTGGTTAAAACCTCCCAGATGCCCTTCTGCGCGCCTTCCCGGATACTGTCTTTCGCGATGCGATCTTCAAGAGAATGAAAGCTGATGACGACAAGCCGTGCGGAGGGCTTAAGCAACCTGGGTGCGGCCTCGAACAAAGCCCTTATTTCGTCTAATTC
>JAKCDN010000186.1 GCA_021841795.1 Acidobacteriota bacterium
GCGTTATAGGGCGCAGCGGCGCTGGGGGCCGGCGTGCTCTGCACCTGCGCCTGCGTGGCCGGAAATCCGCCGGAGTAGTAGCCGACCCCGGTGGTGCCAATGCCGTAATAGCTCTGAGCGCTCTGGGTATTCCCGGTGTCGTAGAAGATGCCGCCGCCGAGGCGCAGGACGGTCTCATAGCCGGGATCGCGGTGGATCTGATAGGCGATGCCGATGCGTGGAGCGAGGTTATTGTAGGTGGTCTTCCAGAGCGAGGCGCCCTTGGGCGCGGCGGCGGTGGTGGCGAGATTGGTGATCTGGGTGACGGTGTAGGGCTGGTTGCCGTTCAGATCGGTTGGCGCGGGATTGACATCCCAGCGCAGGCCGAGCGATACGCTGAGGCGATCGGTGGCCTTCCACTCGTCCTGGGCATAGAGCGAGAAGTTGGTGGTCAAGGCCTTCATGTCGATGGTTTGCTTGTAGACGATCAGGCCCGCGGGGGCGTTACTGAGCACCGCGGCTTCATTGAAGTAGTAGGTGATCTCCCACAGCGGCGGAAGCTGCTCCGAGGTCACGAGGCGGCGATAATCGACGCCATATTTAAGGGTGTGGCGGCCGACGGTCTGAGTGAGCGAGTCGACCACGTTGATCTGGCGCTGGCGGTTCGACTGAGGCTCGATGAGGTAGTAGGGATAGAGCCCGTAGAAGAGGAAGAAGGTGAGCCAGTCGCCGTTGGCAAGGCCGGGGGTATTGCCCACAGCGAGAGGAGTGGCGCCGCCGAAGTTATCTATGTAGTGCTGGGCCTTGAAGTCATTGCCCGTAAGGCCGAAACGGAGCTCGTCGGCCATGGAGTTGGTGATGATGGAATCGAGACCGAGAACGGCCATCTTCACATTGCGGACCGTGTTGTTGACCTCCGCGAGGTCAGTGGGCTGGCGGCTCAAGGCATTCGAGGGCACATCGGTATAGCGGCCAAACAGCTTGAAGCGCTGTCCGATGGCCTGATCGACGCGGATGTTGCGGTCATCGAGGCTGCTGGGCGCGGAGTAGCCCGCGGTGTAGTTGGAGAGACCGTTGCCGAGATCGGGGCCGCTGGAGACCGGAAAAGCGTTGAGGTAGGGCTGCAGGGCCGAGGGCGCCGTGGTGCGCAGAGTGCTGCTGGGCACATTGTAGAGTTGCGCCGCCTGGGGATTGATGAGGCGCAGGGCTTCATAGGAGAAGAAAAAGAAGGTCTTGTCTTTGCCGTTGTAGAGGTGGGGAATCCAGACGGGGCCACCGAGGGTTCCACCGAAGTCGTTCTGGCGCTCGGGGAGCCGGGGAATCACGGGCGTCGCGTCCTTGTTGAACCAGTTGTTGGCATCGAGGACATCGTTGCGTAGAAATTCGTAGGCGGAGCCATGAAACTGATTGGTTCCCGAACGGGAGATAAAGGTGAACTGACCGCCCGGGGTGCGGCCATACTCAGCCGAGTAACTGGAGGTGGATGCGCGGAACTCTTCGAGGGCATCAATGGAGATGATGCTTTGCGTGGTGCCGATCGCACTTTCCTGCGGGGTGGAACCGGAGAATCCGGCGCCGATGGCTCCGGACGAGGAGACGGTAGCGCCGGTGTCGGCGCTGACGCCATCCACGGTGAAGTAGTTGGCTTCAGTGCGCTGGCCGTTGACGCTGATTTCGCCGCTCGAACCGGAGCCCTGCGAGGGCACGACCTCAGTTCCCGGGGTCACGGTGATCAACGACTGGAAGCTGCGCCCGTTCAGCGGGATGTTCTCGACGAACTGGCGGTCGATGACGGTACTGACGCCGGCGTCGGTGGTGTTAATGTTTTCGCCGGAGCCGTTGACGGTGACCTGCTCGCCGGCCGAGCCCACGCTCAATTGAACGTCGAGCGCGATTCTGCCCGCGACATTCACTGCGATATTGGTTCTCTGCTCGGTTTTGAATCCTGGGGCGGAGATGGTGAGATTGTATCTGCCGGCGGCGACGCCTGAGAGGGTGTAGACACCGTCGCGGTTGGTGGTGGTGGCGAGTTTCTCCAGCGTAGCCTGGTTGGTGAGTGAAGCCTGCGCGTTGGCGATTACGGCTCCGGAGGCATCCGTCACCTCTCCGCTCACGGTGGCGTTCTGCGCCCGCGCGGCAGGACAAGCCGCAAGCAACAAGGCCGCGAGTCCGCACCACAGTAGTGATACCAGTTTCCTGTTGAGCATCAAACTGCCCTCCAAATTTGAATTTCATTTCTCGATCACGGCCGACGCGTCCGTAAAAATCAGCAAAGCGTGCGCTGAACGGATCGTACGTCGGAAAAAGCAGGAGCCCAACACATGCAGTAAGAATGCCCCCATCACCTGAGCACGGCCTGAGCTTGGGTAAAGGCGCCAGGGGTGCCGGTCCGATGTTATGTTTCCATCATGCTCTTCGAGATTCTGGCTCCTAGTAAAGTGCCAGTTTTTACATAAAGATTGGGTCCAAATATCTTGAGTGAATTGGCAGAGGACGATACGGCAGGAATAATCCTTTGTTTTCTTGGAAGAACCGTTACGCCAGCAAGAATCTGGCTCCAGACGGAATCAGTCAACTGGCCCTTTACTGGCACTACTTAGAGAAATATTTTAGTTCAATATCATGGTGCCAGCGACTTCGGACGCGTACCGCGCCGGAGCGGCACCGGGAGTCTTCCCTATGTTTGTACGAGAGTGCTGGAAACCACGCAGCGAATCGGAGATCTTCGAGCTGATCGAACAGAATCCATGGGGCCTGCTGGTCTCAAATGGGACGGCGACCGCCGGCGGCGCTTTCTCCGGGCCGCTGGCAACCAACCTGCCGCTGATACTTTCGCGGCCAGAGAGGATACTGACCAGCCACATTGCGCGCGCCAATGCGCACTGCGCGGCGCTGCTCCGCGACCAGTCGCCGGTTCTGGCGATCTTTCACGGGCCGAGCAGCTACGTAACGGGGAGCTGGTACCCGCAGCGCGACATGCCGTCGACGGTGTATTACACCGCAGTTCACTGCTACGGAAGGCTTGAATTTCAGGACGCGGGCAACCTGCGCGAGTCGCTCGAGGAGTTAGTGCACCGGTACGAGGATCCGATTCCGGACGGCTGGCAGACCAGCGACATTGCGGAAAAGGATGTTACGCGGCGCTTGCCGTCAATTCTGGGCTTTGTGATGAAGATCGAGCGTCTGGAAGGCAAATTCAAGCTGGGCCAGGACGAGCCGAAGCGCGATGCGCTGGCGGTAGCCGAACGGCTGCTGGCCTCAGACGATTCGCGGGTGCGGGCACTGGGCGCGATGACGCGCCGGTACAATGAAGACCGGCCGTAGCGCCGGCTTTTTGCGCGGGCGAGCGCGCGGGCCGGCGACGCACGGTATGGATTGATCCGGATCGAGGGGGATGGGTCAGCCCCGGTTCCAGATGCGGGGTCCGGATCAGGAGAGCGATCGCGGGGGCACATGATTGCCCGCAGGATGGAGGAGTAAATGCGCCACATTCGCTGGCTTCTTCTGTTCCTGGCAGCAGGTGCGGTGCTGGGAGCGCGGCCGTTCAAGGCCACAGCCCAGGCGGCCGGCGTGATGGCCGGCTCAGCAACGCTGGTGCTGGTGGACGGCAAGGTGTGGACCGGCGACCCGGCGCACCCGGAGGTTGAGGCGGTCGCGGTGGACGGGACGCGGATTGTTGCGGCGGGCACGGATGAGGATGTGCTGAAGCTGGCCGGTCCGGCAACCGAGATTGTGCGCCTGAACGGGCGGCGGGTTCTGCCGGGCTTCAACGACGCGCATGTGCACGTGATGGTGGGCGGAGAAGAAGAACTGGGCGTGCAATTGACGACTGCCCGCTCCGCCGAAGAGTTTCGCGACCGCATTGGCGCTTATGCCAAGACGATTCCCAAGGGCAAGTGGATTCTAAACGGCCTTTGGGACGAACAGCGCTGGCCGACGCACGCACTGCCCACTCACGAGCTGATCGACGATGTGACACCGGAGAACCCGGTCGCGGTAAGCCGCACCGATCTGCATCTGCTGGTGGCCAACAAACTGGCTATGGAACTTGCGCATGTCGACCGCAACACGAAGGACGTTCCGGGCGGAGTGATCGTGCGCGACAAGGACGGAAATCCCACGGGCGTGTTCAAAGATGCGGCCAAGGCGCTGATTCTGGATGCCGTGCCCGGTCCCACGCAGGCGCAGGTGGAGCATGACTTTGTGGCGATGCAGGAGGTGGCGGCGCGGAACGGCGTGACGAGCGTGCAGGACATGGCCATCGGCGCCGAAGATCCGGGCGGTCCGCTGCGGCTGCGCGCGCTGCAATCCCTCTATCGTCAGGGCAAGCTCACAGTGCGGGTTGCCGAGGCGCTCTCACTGAACTATGTGCATCAGCTTACCGAGCTGGGCCTGGAGGCGGATTTCGGCAACACGTGGTTTCATGTGGGCAGCCTGAAGAGCTTTGCCGACGGCGGCCTGGGAGCATCGACGGCGTGGTTTACCGAACCCTATACCGACAATCCTGCGAACTCGGGCATCGCCTCAGACCAGCTTCGCAATCCGGAGAAGATGTATGCGGATTTTGAGCTTGCGGACCGGAACGGGCTGCAACTGATTACGCATGCCATCGGCGACCGTGCCAATCATACGATTCTGGACTTTTACGAGCGTCTGGAAAAGGAAGACGGGGCGCGCGACCGCCGCTTCCGCATTGAGCATGCACAGACGTTACTGCCCGGCGATATTCCGCGCTTTGCCAAGCTCGGCGTGATTGCTTCAGTGCAGCCGTACCATGCGATTGACGACGGCCGGTGGGCGGAAAGCCGACTGGGAGCGGAGCGCATCAAGACGACGTATGCATTTCGCTCGCTGATGGACTCAGGCGCGACGGTATGCTTTGGATCCGACTGGCCGGTCGCGCCGCTTTCACCACTGGTTGGGATTTATGCGGCAGTGACCCGCCGCACGATCGACGGGAAGAATCCCGGCGGATGGGTGCCCGAGGAAAAAGTAACGGTGGAGCAGGCCGTAAAGGCGTACACGGTAAACGCCGCCTACGCCGAGGGCGAGGAGCAGGTCAAAGGATCGATCAAGGCTGGGCTGCTGGCGGATATCGTGGTGCTGTCAGACGATATTTTTACCATTGAACCGGCGCGGATTGAGTCCGCAGCAGTGGATCTGACCATCGTTGACGGAAGGATTATTTATCGGCGCGACGGCTCAGAGTAGCGGAGCTGCGACATCAGGATCGGAGCGCGACGGCTTTGCTCTGTCTGTCGGCTGGGGCTCGCGTAGATGAGAGCCAAGTGCCTTGCGCATGTTGCAGCGTCGAATCGTGCAGGGGAAACGGCATTGCGAGCGGAGGATACCAATTTCATTGAGTCTGACCGACGCCAAGAGGCGGAACAGTCACTGAGCTGCTCCGGTTGAGCGGATTGATGAGCGTGGCCTACCGATAACGTGCGGGTTCCGAAGGATTGGACATGGAGCGGGAGACCGGGATCGAACCGGCGACATTCAGCTTGGGAAGCTGACGTTCTACCACTGAACTACTCCCGCGTGTGGCAGGCCGACGTGAACGAGTATATAACACCGGGCGATCAGCGCGTAGCGGTGTGCGGGCTGCGTTGTGCGCGCCCGATCGAGGTTTTGGCGGCGGAGTGGTGGTGCGAAGCGGCCACAGTTCTGGCGTAGACTCAGCGTATGCCGCGATTTGTGCTGTTTGCTTCGCCATGGTGGGTGAACCTGCTGGCGCTGGTTCCTGCTGTCCCATTCCTGTTGTCGAGAGACGCGCAGCTTGAGATCGGCAGAAGGCGGCTTGCGCTCACGGCGATCTTCGGCATCTCGTTTGGGTTTGTTGAGGCCGCGGTGGTGGTGTATCTAAGAGCAGCGACGGGGCTTTGGCCGGTTCCGCAGGTTCATGGCCCGGCGGCCGTGGCGCAGAGTCTCATGCGAATCGAGTGCTTTCGGGAAGCAGCAACCATCGTGATGCTGGCTGGAATCGCATGGATTGCGGGAAACGACCTGCGCGGCCGGTGCGCCGCATTTCTGTGGACGTTCGCGTTCTGGGATTTTTTCTACTACGTCTGGCTCCGGATCACGATCGGCTGGCCCGAGTCCCTGCTGACTGCCGACGTGCTTTTTCTGATCCCGGCGCCGTGGATCGCGCAGGTGTGGTTTCCGCTGGCGATCAGTGGCGCCACGGCCGCAGCAATCTGGGCCCGCTGCCGATAGCCGCTTACGCGGCGCCTGTTCGAGAAAGGACGCCGCGGTCCGGCAACATGCTCCCACAATGCGCGGCTACGGCAACTGCTGATTTACGGTAGCCGTTTTCGATTTCGCGCCATGCCTGCGCGGTCTGGGCCACGGCGACAGGAATGCTGCGACTTCAGGATGCGGCAGCTCAGGAGTTGCGATCGTGGATCGAATGCTCCTGGGTTTTGGCCGGACTTACAAGCGGCACCGCAAGGCGTTCGCGCCTGGTGCGCATCAGCCGGTTGACTATTTTGTATT
>JAKCDN010000187.1 GCA_021841795.1 Acidobacteriota bacterium
TTCGATGTGGCGATGAACCGCTACGGCGTGGCAGGCAACCTGGCCGTGGTGGCCATGCGCCTGGCCGTGAGCACGGCCGCGGCCGCGGTGCTGTGGTACGGATTCGAGTCGCCGATTCTGAAACTGAAGAAGCACTTCTGAGGCGAGCCGCGCGCGATCACGGCACGGCCATGGCCGCGCGGCGCCGCTGCCGGGGAGAACATCGGCTCATCGAGCGGACAAGCCGCACAACGCGGCGCAGCGGATTCTCATCTAAAAGAAAGGCGCGCCGGCCGCGATCCGTCATGCGGCGCACTGTTTTTCTTTCGCTTCCCCATGCATCCGGCGTTCCCAGGCGGACAGGAAGCGGATACCGCTCCGAAGCGCCGGGGCGCGGCGGTGTAGCGCGCACAATGCCGCCCTTGCACACTCCTCATGTGATTCGAGTCACCCGGCTTTACGCACGATGGCTGCTAGGCTGAAGGCAGCACGCAAATCCCCTTTGCGAGGTACACCATGATTGAGTCTGCACGCAGCGAAGCCGGCAATGCCGGTCTGCTGAACCCCGAAACACTTGCGAAATTAGACGCCTACTGGAGGGCAGCAAATTACCTTTCTGTCGGCCAGATTTATTTGAAAGACAATCCGCTGCTGGATCGACCGCTCACGCTCGAAGACATCAAGCCGCGCTTGCTCGGTCACTGGGGTACGACGCCGGGGCTGAATTTTCTGTATGTGCACTGGAACCGCGTGATTCGCGAGCGGGGCCTGAACATGATGTACGTCATCGGGCCGGGGCACGGCGGTCCGGGACTGGTTGCGAACACATATCTGGAAGGCTCCTATTCGGAGATTTATCCGCATATCGAACAGAACCGGGACGGGATCAAGCGGCTGTTCCGGCAGTTCAGCTGGCCCTACGGGATACCGAGCCATGTTGCGCCGGAGACGCCGGGATCGATTCATGAGGGCGGCGAGCTGGGCTACTCGCTGGTGCATGCGTACGGCGCGGCCTTCGATAATCCCGACCTGATCGTGGCCTGCGTGGTGGGCGACGGAGAGGCGGAGACCGGACCGCTGGCGACAAGCTGGCACTCGAACAAGTTTCTGAATCCGGCGAGCGACGGCGCGGTGCTGCCGATTCTGCACCTGAACGGTTACAAGATTGCGAATCCGACGGTGCTGGCGCGGATTCCGCACGCGGAGCTGGAAGAGCTGATGCGCGGGTACGGATATGAGCCGTACACGCTCGAAGGGGACGATCCGACGACGATGCACCAGCAGGCGGCGGCGATCTTCGACAGGATCTTCGACCGCATCGCGGCGATCCAGAAGGCGGCGCGCGAGGATGGCGCGAGCGAGCGGCCGGCATGGCCGATGCTGATCCTGCGCACGCCGAAGGGGTGGACGGGACCGAAGGTTGTGGACGGTAAGCCGGTGGAAAATACCTGGCGCGCGCACCAGGTGCCGCTGAGCGAACTGCGCGAGAAACCGGAGCATCTGCGGCAACTGGAAGAGTGGATGCGCAGCTACAAGCCCGAGGAGCTGTTCGACGCCAAGGGGCACCTGCGGGAGGAACTTGCGGAGATGGCGCCGAAGGGCCGGCTGCGCATGGGCATGAACGCGCACGCGAACGGAGGCGCGCTGCTGCAGCCGCTGGTGGTGCCGAGCTTCCGCGACTTTGCGGTGAAGATCGCCGGGCGGGGGCAGGAGGATGTGGAATCGACGCGGGTTCTGGGGCGGCTTCTGCACGCGACGATGCAGGCGAATCTGGACGAGAAGAACTTCCGCGTGTTCGGCCCGGACGAGACGGCGTCCAACCGCATCGGCGAAGTGATTACGGGAACCGGCAAGCGCTGGATGGCGGCGACGCTGCCGGTGGACCAGGACCTGGCGCCCGAGGGCCGGGTGATGGAGGTGTTGAGCGAGCATCTGTGCCAGGGATGGCTCGAAGGCTACCTGCTGACGGGCCGGCACGGGTTCTTCTCCTGCTATGAGGCGTTTATTCATATTGTGGATTCGATGGTGAATCAGCACGCCAAGTGGCTGAAGACGACGCGCGAGATTCCGTGGCGAAAGCCGATCGCGTCACTGAACTACCTGCTGAGCTCGCTGGTGTGGCGGCAGGATCATAACGGATTCTCGCACCAGGATCCGGGCTTCATCGACCATTTGCTGAACAAGAAAGCCGACGTGGTGCGCATTTATCTGCCGCCGGACGCGAACACGCTGCTTTCGGTAGCCGACCACTGCCTGCGCAGCCGGAATTACATCAACCTGATTGTGGCGGGCAAGCAGCCGGCGCCGCAGTGGCTGACGATGGACGAGGCCACGGCGCATTGCACCACGGGCCTGGGCGCGTGGCAGTGGGCAAGCAACGACGAGGGCGATCCGGAGGTGGTGGTGGCCTGCTGCGGCGACGTGCCCACGATGGAGGCGCTGGCGGCGGTGACGATTCTGCGCGAGCGCGTGGGGGATTTGCGCATACGGGTGGTGAATGTCGTCGACCTGATGGCGCTGCAACCGCAATCGGAGCATCCGCACGGATTGCCGGACGAAGAGTACGACCGGATCTTTCCGCCGGGGACGCCGACGATCTTTGCGTTTCACGGCTATCCGTGGCTGATCCACCGGCTCACCTACCGCCGGCACAATCACGGCAACCTGCACGTGCGCGGATACAAGGAGGAGGGCACGACGACATCGCCCTTCGACATGTGCGTGCTCAACAACATCGATCGCTTCCAACTGGCGCTGGATGTGATTCGCCGCGTGCCGCGCCTGGCGGCGCAGGTGGAGGCGACGCAGCAGTGGTACTCCGAACAGATCCAGCGTCACAGGCTGTACGTGGCGGAGAACGGAGACGATCTGCCGGAGATCAAAAACTGGCGCTGGACGCAGGCGTAAAAAGAGCGGAGCCGATGGTGACGGCGGGGCCCGGCCGAATGCCGAGGCTTTGCCGACTCCACCGGCTCCGCCCACAGCGCCGGCTCCGCCCACAACAGAAAGGTTCTTCGCTTCATGTCTTCATTGCCGGTATTGGTTCTTAACAGCGGTTCATCTTCGATCAAATTTTCAGTTTACGAAGCCGGCGGCGGCCAGCGGTGCAGGCTGTTCGAGGGCGCGGTAGACGGCATCGGCACCGACCTGGGCAAGTTCTGGATCAGGGATGCCAGCGGCAAGAAGCTGGTGGATGAGACGCCGCCGCTGCCGAGCCGCTCCGTGGCGTTCAAGCTGGTGGCGGACGCGCTGAACTCGGGCGAGTTCCCTGCCCCGGCGGCGATCGGCCACCGCACGGTGTGCGGCGGTCCGGGCATCCAGGAGAACCAGCGGATCACGCCGGGAATCATCGACGAGATTGAGAGCTACACCGATCTGGCTCCGCTGCACACGCCGATCGCGGTGTATATCATGCGCGAGGCATTGCGCCTGTTTCCGGGGATTCCGAACTTTGCGGTCCTGGACACCTATTTTCACCGCACCATTCCGGAGGTGGCGACGCGGATGCCGATTCCCACCGAGTACGTGGAGATGGGAGTGCGGCGGTACGGGTATCACGGCATCTCCTACGAGTCGATTGTGTACCAGCTCGAGCCGGAGCTGCCGGAGAAGCTGATTGTGGCGCATCTTGGCAACGGGGCGTCGATCTCGGCGATCCGGAAGGGACGATGCATCGACACGTCGATGGGGCTGACGCCGACGGGCGGGATCATCAGCGGCTCGCGCACCGGGGACATCGATCCGGGCGTGCTGCTTTTCATCCTGAAACAGATTGCCAGGAGCACGCCGGACGCCACGGAGGCGGCGGAGAAGCTGGAGACCGTGGTGAGCAAGAGGTCGGGACTGGCGGGCGTGAGCGAGCTCTCGAACGACATGCGCGATCTGCGCGAGGCCATCAAAGACGGCAACGCCAAGGCGCGCCTGGCGGTGGACAAGTTCTGCTGGACGATCGCGCGCTGGATCGGGAGCTATGTGGCGGAGCTGAATGGGCTGGACATGCTGGTGTTCACGGGAGGGATCGGCGAGAACGACACGGCCTCGCGCAGCGAGATCTGCGCCGGACTGGGCGCGCTGGGCATCGTGCTGGACCCTGAGCGGAACAACGTGCGCGGCGCGGCGACGATCTCGGCGGAGAGCTCGGCGGTGACGGTGCGGGTGATTCCGCCGCTGGAGGACCTGATGATTGTGAATCACGTGGTGCGGCTGATGAGCGCCTGACGGCGCTCGGCCGCACGGGGCCAAGCGCGGTTGTTCTACACTGATGAGTTCGTCCGGGGGTGAGTCCGTGGCAGCCACTGCCGCATCTTTGCATATGCATCGCCAGACCGCGCCCGCCCTGCAGCGTTTTTCCTGGGCGGTGCTGGCGTATTTTATTGCCGTGATTTTATGGGGCGCACTGGTGCGCGCCACAGGCTCCGGCGCGGGCTGCGGCGACCACTGGCCGCTGTGCAACGGCACGGTGATGCAGCACTCCGCGCACATCGACACCATGATCGAGCTGACGCACCGGATTACGAGCGGGATCTCGTTTTTCGCGGTGGTGGCGCTCCTGTGGTGGACCCTGGCGGGGACGGCGCGCGGGCACCTGGCGCGGGGAGCGGCGATCGCGGCGGTGGCGTTTACGGTGGTTGAGGCGGCGCTGGGCGCGCTGCTGGTGAAGCTGGGACTGACGGCGCAGAGCCAGTCGCCGCTGCGCGCGCCGTATCTTGCGCTGCACCTGACCAACACGCTGCTGCTGCTGGCGGCGCTTACGCTGACGGCGCATTTTCTGGGGCGGAGCGCGGGGACGCTGCGCAGCCGGGTGCGGTTTGCGGCGCCATTGGCGGGAGTGGCATCCGTGGCGCTGGTGCTGCTGGTGGGGGTGACCGGGTCACTGGCGGCGCTGGGAGATACGCTGTTTCCGGCGAGTTCGCTTGGCGCGGCGTTCGCGCAGGATTTTTCATCGACGAGCCAGTGGCTGGTGCGGTGGAGATGGACGCATCCGACGGTGGCGTTTTTGACCAGCGCGGTTCTGATCTGGCTGCTGGTGCGGGCAGCGCGGAACCGCTCGCACTGGGACAACCGGGGACTGTCGGCGCTGGTGCTGATCCTGCTGGCAGCACAGTATGTGCTGGGCGTGCTGGACGTTACGCTTCTGGCACCGGTCTGGCTGCAGATCGTGCATCTGCTGGGCGCGGACGTTCTGTGGTCGGCCATCGTGGTGCTGGCGGCGCGGCTGGTGGTCGAGCCTGTGGAAGCGAGCTAACAGCTCCGCGCCCGTGCGCAGACAAAAAGGCCCGTTGCGGGGGCTTTTTGCCTGCAGGCAAGGCGGGTTCCAGCTTGTCTACGCCTCCGGATGGTAGTGACTCTCCCAGCCGAGGTAGCGGGCGGCTTCGTGAACGGCCCTGGAGACGTCACTGAAGTTTGCGGCGACGTGGTGCTCGAAGCCCTCGCGGCAGATGTACTTGAGCAGCTTCTGCAACTGGGGAATCTCGGCCACGCCGGCGCCACCGAAGGTCTCAAGCGGATCGTCGGTGAAGCGGCCGGCGCCGGTGTAGCCGCGCACGATGCCGCGGCGATCGTCGGTGGAGAAGCGGGCATAGCTCATGACACCGGACTTAACGCGCCCGACACAGGTGCCGAAGGTATTTTCCTTGCCGACGGTGCCGGCAATGATCTCCTGGAAATCCATGCGCACGTCCTTGAAGAAGTGCTTGGGGAGATTGGAGCAGTGGAAGCAGACGCACTTATCGGGATCGCTGCCGTAGTTATTGTTCCAGTCGAGGAGAGCGGAGGGGGCGCCGGAGGCCAGGGCCATCATGTACATGCTGAGCACGCCGGGGACATCGACCTCGCAGGCCGAGGGGATGAGATCGTTCGACATCATGCTCATGATGGTGCAGGGCACGACGCCAAGGAACTCCTCCATCGAGGTCCAGCACTGGACGGCGCTGATGCCGATGTGGCACTGCTTCATCCAGCCGTCAATGACGGCGCCGAGCTTGGCCATTTTGAGCAGCGCGGCCTCGGCGATGCCCTGGGTGGAGACATAGCTTTTGATGGCGGCGAGCTTGGCCTGAGCGGCGTCGTCGGAGTCTTTCATGCGGTTGATGCGGCCAAAGATCTCAGAGAGGTCGATGGTCTCAATGGTGATGCCGCTGGACTCGAGGATGCGCTCGGAGTAGCGGACGGTATTGAAGGCGGTGGGCCGGGCGCCGACGGCGCCGATGCGGAGATTCTTAAGTCCCTTCACAATGCGGCATACCTGGGAGAACCACTCGAGGTCGGCTTTAAATTCAGGCGATTGCAGGGCCTCAGTATGGAGGGTGGTGAGGGAGTAAGGGATGCCGTACTGCATGAGATTATTGCAGGCGCTCATCTTGCCGCAGAAGCTGTCGCGGCGGGTAGCGATGGTCATGGCGTCGGCGCGGTCGGGGGTGGCCTGAACGAGGACGGGAACCTTGAGGCCGGAGAGGCGAATGGCATCGACGATGCCGCGCTCCTCGCCGAAG
>JAKCDN010000188.1 GCA_021841795.1 Acidobacteriota bacterium
GAACGCCACCTGCGCGTCGTAGGTCGCCCGCGGCAGTGACTGGAAGTTCAGCAGGTTCACCGTCTGCTGGTGCAGCTCATCCATCGCGCCGCGCCCAAATTCGCTCGCCGGCGTCAGCACCGTGGCCGCCGCAAAACGGATCGGCGCCCCCTGCTGCAGCCGTTGCAGCAAGAGCGCGGGCGCAATCACCGCCGGATGCGCCGGCACCACCGCCGGCGTGAACAGATCCACCGACGAAGACCCGCCGCCCAGCCACGGCGCGCGCACCAGCACTCCTGCCTCCTGGTCCAGCGCCCCCGATAGATCCAGCACCGTCGAGCCGGCGCGCACCGCCTGCTCCCAATAGCGCCGCGTCAGCTTCTCCGACCCGCAGAAAAACGTAAAATCCGCGCGCTCGAACGCCTCCGAGCTGATCGCCTGGATAAACGTCACCTCGTCGCCCATCTGGTCCATTTGTCCCTGGGTCTCCTCTTCGTCCAGAAGAGCAAAGGTCGCTGCCGCAAGCGGCGACTCTGAAAATACGTCCTTCAGCTCCCGGCTGAGCAGACTCGATGCGCCGGCAATGGCAATCTTGTACACAAAGTTCCTTCAGTGTTGCGGGTAAACGAGGTTGCGAACCGGCGGCGCCTCGGTGGCTCGCCCGGCCCAGGTCTGCGCAGATTCTACTCTGAAAATCGCGGCCCCAGCGACTCCCGATCGGCGGAAACGCTCGCCGCGGGCTGCGCTGACCGCTTCCTCCGCCGGCGCTGCCAGCTATAGGCTGCGCGCGCCCAGATCCCTGAAAACATATAGGCCAGCGCCGCCAGAAACATCGTCACATTCGAATACCGGAAAACAATATACGCAATCAGCGCCAGCAGCACGATCAGTTGGAACGGCTGGCTGCGCGACAGGTTGATCTCCTTGCCCGACCAGAATCGCCACGTGCTCACCATCAGGAACGCCGTCAGCCCCACCAGCAGCAGCCACGCCAGCGCGATATACCAGTACTGGTCCGGAATTCCATACACCAGGTGCACGCTCGCCGCCAGCAGCCCCGCTGCCGCGGGTATCGGCATCCCTACAAAATATTTCCGGTCCGGACGCCCCGGATTGCGCGGCTGCGCATCGTGGCTGCTGTTGAAGCGCGCCAGCCGCGATGCCCCGCCCAGCAAAAACAGAAAACAGGTGAAGATTCCCGCCTGCAGCAGGTGCATCCGCAGCTCCGGATGCATCATGCCGGGAAGAAAATGAAATCCCCAGATGAATGCCAGCAGGCTCGGCGCCACACCGAACGTCACCACATCCGCCAGCGAATCCAGCTCCCGCCCAAACTCGCTCGTCGTGTTCGTCATGCGCGCAATCCGTCCGTCCAGCGCGTCGAACGGTATGGCAAACAGAATCGCGATCGCCGCCCAGTCCAGATGCGTCCGCGCATCTCCGCTGATGGCGTCGATCGTCTGCGTAATCGAAAAATATCCCGCCGCCAGGCTCCCCGCTGTAAACAGAGAGGGCAGCAGGTACATCCCCCGCCGCAGCCGGGGATGCGGCTTCGACTTCATCTGTCCAAAGTCGAAGTGGTTCATGTGCGCTCTCCCGGAGAAGCCGCCAGCACGCTGGCGCCGCCCTTCACCCGTTCGCCCACCTTCACCCGTATCTCCGCATTGGCCGGAAGCAGCACGTCCACGCGCGAGCCGAACTTGATCAGCCCCACCCGCTCCCCGCGCTCCACCGTCTGCCCCTCGCTGCAGTTGCACACAATCCGCCGCGCCAGCAGGCCCGCGATCTGCTTGAATGTCACTTCGATGCCCGCATCCGCGCCCGCGCCCTGCACCGTAATCGCCGTCTGCTCGTTCCGCTCCGCCGACGCCGGATTCATCGCATTCAGAAACGCGCCCTTCTGATACTGAACGCGGCTCACCCGTCCGCCGATCGGCGCCCGGTTCACGTGCACGTTAAATACGCTCAGGAAGATGCTGATCCGCTGCCGCGGACCCTCCGGCGTCGCAATCGACACCGTCTCGGTCACCAGTCCGTCCCCGGGCGATACAATCAGCCCCGCGCCGGCTGGAATCGTCCGCCGGGGATCGCGGAAAAACCAGAGAAAGAACCCGGCCAGAACCACAGGGGCCACTCCCCAGCCCCAGCTGCCGGTAAACCATACCGACGCCGCGGCCACCACCAACAGGCTGAATGCGTAAATGTAACCGTCGCGAACCATTGTCCCCAACGATTATACGGTGCTTTCCGCCGGCGTGGCCCTTCTGTCTCTCTTGCCGGCGCACACTCCCCATCCAGGCGCCGTCAAGGCGTTCCACCGGGCAAGAAACCGTCAAAAACCCTGTCGCTGCCGCTCTTATGCCACCGCCGGCATCTGCCGCTCGATGGCAAAGATCAGATCCTTGGCGTGCAGCTTCAGCTTCTTCAGCCGTACTTCCTCAAGCTGCTCGTCTTCGCTCAAATAGGGCTTATCCAGCAATTCTTGCAGACGCTGAGCGTAGCGGGTATGTTCGGCGTGAAGGCGATCAAGCTCTTCGCTCAGCGCGGGAACCTGTACTTCGTCCATCCAGCACCTCCATGGCGGCTCAGTAGGCGCAATCGGCTGCAGCCGCCGGTTTTCTCAGAACATTTACATATATCGCTGCCATCGCCCATTCGGCAAGCGCCAAAATCATCCAAAGTCATCCCACCCTGTGGATTTTCAAGCCGCGGCCGCAACCACGGCACGCCAGCCCGCACCACAACTCCGGCAGCCCTGCCCAGAGCCCGGCCCGCGCTTGGCGCATTTGATCCGTGGTTGGCTGAAAGGCTTGATGCCTTCAGAGCAGCTTCCGCCGCATCAGCACCGCGTCCTCCACCGGATCGGCATAATATCCCCGCCGCGTCCCCGCTCCGGCAAATCCCAGCGCCTCGTAAAAGCCCCTCGCCCGCCCGTTGGACGCCCGCACCTCGAGCAGCAGCTCGTCCACGCCCCCAGCCTTCAGTTCCGTCCCCAGCGCCTCCAGCAGCCGCCGGCCCAGTCCGCGCCCCTGCCACTCCGCGGCCACTGCAATGCTCTCCAGCTCCGCCTCCGGCGGCAGCAGCCTTGCCACCGCAAAGCCCAGAATCGGCGCCGGCCCGCGCCACGCCGCCACCAGCGCAATCCGGCGCGGCGTCGCATCCCGCCCCACCGCCTGGCGATACTCCGCCTCCGGCCAGCGCGGCGCCTCGTCCAGTCCTGCGGCCACCGCCATCACCTGCGCCACGTCCGCGGCTTCCATGCGCCGGATCGCAATCGCTTCCCCGCAGCCGCTCACGCGCCCTTCTTTTCCGCCGCTGCCGCCTGTCCCACCACGTCCGCGCCCAGGATCTCCGCATCCGACCGGCGCAGATAGTGCCCGTCCAGAAGCGCCAGGTCCACCGCCCCGCCGGCAGTCAGCCGCGCCTCGCCGGCTCTGAACGTGTCGGCCGCCAGCGGCGGCGGCGTCCGCACCAGTTGCGTTCGCGGCCATACCCGCGCCAGCACCGCCGCCGCGCCCTCGTCGCACACTGCCACCCGTGCCGGCCTGCAGGCCATTGCCGCCAGCTCTTCCGCTCCGGCCACAAGCTCCGCTGCGCCCAGCCCCGTTCCCTCCAGCCGCAGATACACCTCGCCCCGTTGCGCATCCAGCGCCGCGCACGGCACTCCGGACTTCCGCGACAGCACCTCCAGCCGCGACAGCGCCGCCACCGGTATCTCCGCGCCCTGCGCCAGTCCCTTGGCCGCGCTCACGCCCACGCGCACCCCGGTAAAGCTCCCCGGTCCGTTCACCACAACAATCCCGTCAACATCCCGCAGTTCCCGCCCGGCGCCGTCGAGCAGCTCCGCCACGGCGGCGATCAGCGTGGCCGAGTAGGTGCGTCCGGCCAGCTCCGTCTGCCCATAGATCTCCAGATCGCGCCCGGGAATCCGGCCCAGCGCCACAGACCCTGATGGCCCGCAGGTATCGATCGCCAGCAGAAGTGGAAAGGGATTCATGGTTTCAGTCCGCCTTGCCTGCGGCCCGCCTTGGTTGCATGCTCCGCCAGCCAGGCCGGCCCCGCCGGCTTCCTCACACCGCCTTCAGCGCCTGCTCCAGGTCCGCGATCAGGTCTTCCTTGTCCTCAATGCCGATTGAAAGCCGGATGCGCCCCTCGTTGATTCCCATCTGCCGGCGCACCTCCTCGCTCACCGAGCCGTGCGTCGTCGTCGCCGAGTGCGACGCCAGCGACTCCACGCCCCCCAGCGACTCCGCGTTCAAAAAGATCTTGATCGCCTTCAGGAACCGCTCCGCCTCCGCGCGCGACTTCAGCTCGAAGCTCATCATCGAGCCAAAGCCCTTCTGCTGCCGCGACGCCAGCTCGTACTGCGGATGGCTCTTCAGCCCCGGATAGGCCAGCTTCGTCACCTTGGGATGCGCGGCAAGAAACTCCGCCACCGCGCGCCCGTTCTCCTCGTGCTGGCGAATGCGCAGCGGCAGCGTCTTGATCCCCCGCAGCACCAGGAAGCACTCGAACGGCGACATCACCCCGCCCGCCGCCTTCTGCACCAGCAGAAAGCGTTCCTTGTGCTCCGGCCGCGTGCCGATCAGCGCCCCGCCCAGACCGTCCGAATGGCCGTTCAGGTACTTCGTCGTCGAATGCATCACGATGTCCGCGCCCAGCGCGATCGGGCTCTGCAACGCCGGAGAAAGAAACGTGTTGTCCACGCTCACCTCCGCCCCGTGCGCATGCGCGATCTTCGCCACCCCCGCAATATCCGTCAGCACCATCAGCGGATTGCTCGGCGTCTCGATGTGCACCAGCTTCGTGTTCGGCTTCATCGCCGCTTCCACGGCCTTCAGGTCGCTCGTGTCCACGTACTCCACCGCAATGCCGTACCCGGAGACAATCTGGTCGAACAGCCGCACCGTCCCCGCATACACATCCCGCGAACACACCAGGTGGTCGCCCGCGCGCAGCATCGCCACCAGCGCCGAGATCGCCGCCATCCCGGTCGTGAATGCGTGCCCGCTCGTACCCCCTTCCAGCGCCGCCAGCGCCGTCTCCAGCCGGTCCCGCGTCGGGTTCCCCGCGCGCGAGTAATCCCAGCCGCGATCGCTCCCGATCCCGGTCAGTTCAAACGTTGAGGACAGGTACACGGGCACATTCACCGCTCCCGTCTGTGGGTCCGGATGCTGCCCGGCATGCACTGCAAGTGTCGAGTATTTGTATGGGGACATGGTTTCGTTCAGCGTCTCGCTGTAAGCCTCTCGTTACTAGATTACCGTGACCGGCCAGCTCCGCACCCTCCCCACGCAACAGGAACCCACCGCGCGTATGCCCCCGCCTGAACACGCCCCGCGCCTGCTCCGCAACCAGAGGATGTCCCTCGCAGTCGGGCACCTGGGAGACCAGCTCGCTACCCCGAGCCTCTCACGCCGAATCCCTCTGCAAGCTCATAGCGCAGCCTGTAACCATCGCAAAGCCCCGAATCGTCGCACTCCATCCCACAACCTCGAACGCCCCTCACCCAGCGATGTCATCCTGACGACCCGAAGCCCAGCGGCGAAGAATGTGCGGCTGCTCGTTCGAGCCTTAACCGGCTCTACTTCCCCCTTGCCAATCAACCGCCGCAACCCCGTCGATGAGTGCATTGGCCTGTTACCGGCAACGGTCAACCAGAAGCACTTGTCAGGCTAGCCCGTTCTACGGCAACTTGCCCGTTCGGGAGCCAGGGCGTCCGGCGACAATTGTCGCCGATCATTCCGTCTATGAGCGCATTGCGATTATGCGCTCATAGACTCTAAGGATGGCATCATTGGCGTGAGCCCGTTTGCAAGGATCTATTTGACAGAGCCAGACTGAACGAGGGCCCCGAAAGGAATCATTCGGCATGAAAGGAGCGCGCGATATTGCGGCGGTACTGCCGGGATGCCTGCCGCCGGGACCAGAGGAGGAGTAACGTACACCTAACCCGTTACTTCTTGTCCTTCCCCGTTTTCATTCCTAGAATTGCGCCATGCTAATCAACAACCTTTTGATCGAACACGCGCGTCATCAGCCGACGAAAGCCGCCGTGATCACCAATGAACGCAGCATTACGTACGGCGAGTTGGATCTCGCCGTGAACTGTCTGGCTCACCATCTAGTTGGCCAGGGGCTCGATCGCGGTGACCGTGTGGCAGTGCATTGGCACAACTCCATCGAGTATGTCGTGCTGATGATGGGGATCTTGCGCGCAGGCATGATTATGGTGCCAATCAATCCACGTCTGAAAGCCGCAGAGATCGATTATGTTCTGGGAAACTCAGGAGCGCGCCTCCGCTTCAGCGAGCCTGCACTGGCTGGGCTCGCGAATGGAGTCAAGGCCGAGAGCGAACTGCCAATGCTCAACGCAACCTGCGAACGGCTTCCCAATGTGGATTCCGATGCACCGGCAATCATCCTTTATACCTCGGGTACCACGGCGCGGCCGAAA
>JAKCDN010000001.1 GCA_021841795.1 Acidobacteriota bacterium
GCCGCCTTCGCTCCGCCGCCCAAAGTGCACTCCACGGTCTTTCGCTGGCGCTTTGCCCCCCGCTTTGACCAGCTTCAGGTCCACCAGGACCGCTTCCTCCGCTTTCTCCGCCACGCCTTTGCGCAAAAACGCAAAACCCTCGCCAATAACCTGCGCGCCGCCGGCCTCCAGGCAGCCGCAGCCGCCGCTGCGCTCGCCGCCGCGCGCATCCCCGCCCAGGCCCGCGCCGAAGAGCTTCCCCTTGAAGACCTGGCCGCGCTCTGGCGCGCGCTCGAAAACCAAGATCCGTCCCGCCCTGCAAGCTGACCCGGCCCCCTCCGGCGCCTCTTCTTCGCCGAAAACCGGGTATAAAACCTCCGCGCGCGGTCGCCAACCGCGCACCGCCATTTTCCTGCCCCCACCGCAGCGCGTAATCTATCAAAGGGAGATTCCGGGCCCGGGCTGTCTGCTTCGCAGTTCCCGAAACCCGGCTCCACTGCCGCGCATCCTTTTTAGAAGGCTATGAACCCCGTCACCGAGCAGGCCCGACATACCGCCTTTCAGGAAACGCTCATGAGCGCCCGCCGCACCATGCTCCTCAGCGAAATCCTCAAAATTGCAGGCGACAGCTTCCGGGCCGGCAAAACCCGCTTCGCCCTTACCGCCCTTGGCATGGTCATTGGCACCGCCTCGGTCATTCTCGTCGTCACCATCGGCCTCACCGGCCGGCAGTACGTCCTCGGCCTGCTCCAGAAAATCGGCACCAATCAGGTCGAGGTCGAATACGCCGGCGGCGGCGCCACCGCTGCCGAGCGCGCCCGCTACACGGACTACCTCACCCGCGAAGACGAAAAGGCCGTCGCTCAGCAGGTTCCCGGCGTCATGTACTCCTCGCCCGTCCTCGAAATGCACAACCGCGTCAGCTTCCCCGGCGGCATGCAAAAGGACACCACCGTGCTCGGCGTCGACCCCCAGTACCAGTTCATCCGCAACCTCGTCGTCATCAACGGCCGCTTCTTCGACCGCACCGACGACGTCATGCACGTCAAATGCGCCGTCGTCACCGCGCTCTTCGCCCGCGAGCGCTACGGCTCCTCCGACGCCGCCATCGGTCGCTCCTTCCAGATCCTCGGCATTCCCTTCACCATCATCGGCGTCTTCCAGCAGAGCGTCTCGGACTTCGGCATGTCCGAGATCGCCGATGAAACCATCCTCGTTCCCTACTCCGTGGCCCGCTACTTCACCGGAACCGAGCGCGTGAACCAGATTTACTTCTCCATGCAAAGCATGGATGAGGTAACCGACGCCTCCAGGGAGATCGTGCGCGTCATCAGCCTGCGCCACCGCAAAAACTCCATCTACAAAACCCAGACCCTCACCGACCTGCTGGTGACGGCCAACAAAATCGCCATTGCCCTCACCGCCATGCTGGTCATGGTCGCCGCCGTCACCCTCGCCGTCGGCGGCGTCGGCATCATGAACATCATGCTCGCCAACGTCCGCTCCCGCATTCGCGAGATCGGCATCCGCAAAGCCCTCGGCGCCACCTACCGCGAGATCAAACTCCAGTTCCTCACTGAAGCCGTGCTCATCTCCCTCACCGGCGGCGTCGTGGGCAGCATCGTCGGCCTTGCCCTGCCCCTTTCCATCCGATTCTTTACCGACTACGACTTTCCCATCTCCTGGCTCTCGGTGATCATCGCCATGTCTGCCGCCACCCTGGTCGGCGTCGTCTTCGGCACTGTCCCCGCTACCCGCGCCGCGCAGATGGACCCCGTCGAGGCTCTCAAATATGAATGACCCTCAGCGCCCCGGCGCTGGCAACGCCCCTGAAGAGCCCGCGCAGGGCCCCAATCTGGTCCTGCTCTACAGCCTTATCGCCCTCGCCCTCGCTGCCGCCATCGGCCTCGCCGCCCTCATCGTACGTCCCTTCTACCTGCGGCGATAATGAGCCCGCGCCGGCTCGCCCGGCCTTGTTTCCCTGCTACCCGCCGCTCGTCCCCGCCTCCGGCCGTTTCCGCACCATCAAGGTCGTCTCCCCCTGCTGCACCACCCGGCCCTCCTGCTGCGTCACCTCGAGATGCAGCGTCACGATCCCCTGCCCCTTGCGCGAAAGCCGCGTCTCCGTCACCCTGATCCGCGCCCCAATGCGGTCGCCCGCCACGATCGGCGTCACAAATCGCCAGTTCCAGCCCAGCGATGCAATCGCCATCATGCGCGCCTCCGCCCGGTTCTTGAGTCCGTCCGTCAGCGCCAGGCCCAGCAGCCCGTGCGCAATCCGCCCCGGAAACCCCTGCTCCCGCGCAAATTCATCGTCCATGTGCACATCGAAAAAGTCCCCTGACAATCCCGCAAACGCCACAATATGCGCCTCGGTCACGGTCATCCGCCCCGTTTCGAACCAGTCCCCCGCCTGCAGATCCTCAAACCAGTAACTGCCCGCCGACAGCCGTCTTGCTCCCCCGTCTTCCATCGCCGCATCCCCCGTCCTCATGCAAATACTGCCCCTTCCATCGTCTTCACCTCGCCTATCGCCGGACGAAATGCCATGTAGGGCAAAATGTCCCGCTCGATCTCGATCCCGGGCGCCACCTCGATCAGCCGCAGTCCCCCCGCATCCAGCCGGAACACACACCGCTCCGTCACATACAGAACCTCCTGCCCGTGCTCCCGCGCATAATCGGCCGAGAACGTGATTCGCTCCACCGCCTCCACAAACTTCCTTATCCGCCCCGCACGCACCACCCGCAGGCGTCCGTCCTCCAGCGCCACCTCGCTGCCCTGCGCATCGAACGTGCCGCAAAATACCACCTTCTTGGCGTTCTGCGCGATCTCGATGAATCCCCCCGGACCCACCAGGTTGCCCGCCAGGTGCGATACATTCACATTCCCCCGCGCATCGGCCTCCCCCATGCCCAGAAACGTCTCGTCGATCCCGCCCCCGCTGTAGTAATCGAACTGCTCGATCGACGGCAGGATCACCTCCGGATTCCGCGCCGCTCCAAACAGATGATCGTCCAGCATCCGTCCGTTGTGCGCTCCCTGCTCCACGCTCATCCACAGGTCATCCCCCAGCCCTTGCTCCGCAATCACCCCGAAGATGCCTCCCGGAATCCCGAATCCGAAGTTCAACGACGCATTGCGCCTGATCTCCATCGCCGCGCGCCGCGCAATAATCCTCCGCTCCAGCTTCTTCGGCAGCTCCGTCGCCAGCCGCCCCAGATGCGCCCTGCGCTGTCCGCTGATCGTCGCGTCGTACTCCACGCCGTAGAACAGCTCCTGCTCCGGCTCCTCCACCACCGCATCCACCATGATCCCCGGCACACGGATGTTCCGCGCCGCTAACGACCCCGCTTCCAGCACCTGCTTCACCTGCGCCAGCACAATGCCGCCCGAGTTGTGCGCCGCCAGGGCCATCGTGTGAATGTCCAGGTCCACCGCCTCTTCTTCCGGGCTGATGTTCCCGCGCGTGTCGGCATACGTCCCGCGAATGATGGCCACATCCACCTTGAAGGGCTTGTAGCGCAGATAGTCCCGCCCGTCCAGCCGCACCAGTTCCACCAGCGCCTCCGCGCTGCGGCGGTTGCAGCGGCCCCCATCCTGCCGCGGATCGGCAAACGTTCCCAGACCGGAGTGCGTGATCAGCCCCGGCCGGCCCGCGCCGATCTCCCGCAGCAGATGCTGCACCACGCCCGCCGGAAAACTGTAGGCCTCCACCTTCTCCTCCCGGATCAGCGCCTGGATGCGCGTCGACCAGGTGAAATGCGAGGCGACAATCTTCCGCAGCATGCCCTCGTGCGCCAGGCGATTCGTCCCCCGCCGCTCGCGGTCCCCCAGCCCCAGCGAATGCACCAGCGTCAGATCGCGCGGCTCCCCGCTCGCTGCATACCGCGCCTCCAGCGCCGCCAGAATCGCCTCCGGCGACGTCATGCCCGCCCCGTTGCCGCTCACCGCAACCGTGTCGCCGCTCTTCACCAGCAGCGCCGCCGCCTCCGCGCTCAAAAACTTTGTCCGTTCCATTCCCATTCCTTACCGGCCGTGAAACACCGGCCGCCGCTTTTCGCGAAACGCCGCGATTCCCTCGTCGCAATCGGCCGTCGCCCGCGCCTCCGCCACCGCCGCCGCATGATCCCGGCCCATCTCCGCGTGCATTGAGGCCAGCAGTTGCTTCGTCAGCGCCATCGCCACCGGCGCATTCCCCAGCAGCTTGTCCAGCCACGCTTCAATCTGCGCCTCCATCCCCGCGCGGTCTTCGGCCACCGCGTTCACCAGCCCCCACTCCAGCGCCTTGGCCGCGGAAATCGGCGCGCCCAGCAGCGTCATCTCCCGCGCTCGCACCACGCCTGCCGTCTCGGCAATGCGCCGTATGCCGCTCCAGCCCGCGATCATCCCCAGCCCCACCTCCGGCAATCCCAGCCGCGCCTCCGCCACCGCCACCCGCAAATCCGCCATCAGCGCAAACTCCAGCCCGCCTCCCAGCGCGTGCCCCTGCATCGCGGCTATCACCGGCTTCGGCAGCCGCGCAATCGCGTCGAACACCGCAATGCCCCGCGGAATCCACAGGCTGCCCATCTCCGCCGGCGTCAGATTGCCCCACGCCTCAATATCGCCGCCGGTCGAGAAAAATCTCCCGTTCCCGCGCAACACCAGCGCCCTGATCCGCCGCGACTCTCCCACCCTCCGCACCATGCCTTCGATCGCTTCCAGCATCGGCAGCGTCAGCGCATTGCCCTTCCCGGGCCGGTTCAGCGTAATCTCCGCCCACCCCGCGCCGTTCCGCTCCCGCTCCTCGAATACAACCTCGCACTCCGCGCTCATCGCTCTCCTTCTCCGCCGCTCAAAATCGCGGCATCGTCAAACCGCCGTCCACTGTCACCGCCTGGCCCACCGTGTACCCCAGGCGGCCCTCCGCCATCGCCGCTACCACCCGCGCCACATCCTCCGGATAGCCCCACCGCTCGGCCGGAACCGCATGCGCCGCGATCAGTGCGTCGTAGCGGGCCTGCGCAGGCTTCGTCATCTCCGTGGCAATAATCCCCGGCCGCACCTCGTACACGCCCACTCCGTGCCCCGCCAGACGCGCCGCGAACAGTTGCGTCGTCATCGCCGACGCCGCCTTGGATACGCAGTACTCCCCCCGCGCAATCGAAACCGCGCGCGCGTTGCTCGACGTAATGTTGATAATGGAGCGATGCCCGCCCCCGCCCGGTCCCGCCGCAATCATCTGCCGCGCCGCCGCCTGGCTTAGAAAAAACACCGCGCGCGTGTTCACCGCCATGCACCGGTCATAACTCTCCGGCGTCACCTCCAGCAGATCGCCGCGCCTCAGCCCCGCAACCCCGGCGTTGTTCACCAGACAGTCCAGACGCCCCCAGCGCCGCATGACCCGCGCCAGAAGCTCCTCGTGAAAGCCCAGATCCGATACGTCGCCCGGAACCGGAAGGCTCTCCCCGCCCGCGGCCGCAAGCTCCGCCTCCAGCTCGGCGCGCCGCGGCGGCGTCGCTTCGCTCTCCAGATCGTTGACCGCAACCGCGAAGCCGGCGCCGGCCAGCGCCAGCGCGCAGGCCCGCCCGATGCCGCGCCCGGCCCCGGTCACCAGCGCTACCGGCTTCTGCGCTGCGGCCTGCGGAGAGAATTGAGAGGAGTGGTTCATGTGTGTTATAACCAACTGGTTGGTTAGTATATGCGCGCAATCGTACATTCGGCAACCCGCGGCGCTGGCGGCGCGCAGGCAACCCGCAAACGCAACCCCGACGCCAGCAGACTGCGCATCCTCGAAGCCGCCACCCGCCACTTCGGCGAAGTCGGCTTCGACGGCGCCCGCGTCGACGCCATCGCCCGCGCCGCCCGCATCAACAAACAGTTGCTCTATCACTACTTCGGAAACAAGGACGCCCTCTTCACCCAGGTCCTCGAACGCGCCTACCAGCAGCTCCGCGAACAGGAATCAGCCCTCGACCTCGACCGCCTGCCCGCCGACCGCGCCATCCTCGCCCTGGTCGACTTCACCTGGCAGTACTATCTCGACCACCCCGACTTCATCCGCCTTCTCAACAGCGAAAACCAGATGCAGGCCCGTCATCTCCTGGCCTCGCGCCGCGCCGCCGCCATCAACGCCCGCCACCTGCGCATCTTTCGCAACCTGATCGCCCGCGGCCAGAAAGAAAAAACCGTGCGCGGCGATCTCGATCCTCTGCAATTGAGCATCAATATCGCCTCGCTCGGCTTCTTCTACCTCATGAACCGCCACACCATGTCCGCCGTCTTCAAAAGCCGCCTCGGCTCACCCGCCATGCTGCGCGCGCGCCTCGGCGTCATGCGCGACGTCATTGCCCGCTGGATCCGTCCCCATCCGCCTCGCGCCCGGCGATCAGCGCCGGCACGCCCTCGATGATCGGATAGCTCCGCCCGCAGCCGCCGCAGCGCAGCCGCGCCGCCTCCAGCCGCAGATCGCCGTGGCAGGCCGGGCAGGCCAGAGCCTCCGCCTCCGATAGATCGAATTGAAGTGGAGACGTGGCTGTCGTGGGCATGGCGTTCCTGCTCCATCCGCAGGGGCCTGTGAAACCTGCGCGGCGAACCCGGCATTGGGCTCCGCCGCCGCGTCCCCGCGCTCTGTTTCTATCAGTGGATCGTTGCGTCCGTGTGCGCATCGTGCTCCGGGCGCGGCTTGGGCCGCCCGGCAAACGCCTGTTCGATGTGCTGGTTCGCGCCCGAGCGCGAAAACTCGTACGCCACGCGCAGTCCGTTGTAGATCGCCTGGTCGTTCGATGACCCGTGGCCGATGATGCACACCCCGCGCACGCCCAGCAGCGGCGCGCCCCCGTACTCGCGATAATCGAGCCGGCGGCGGAAGTCGTTAAATGCGCGCCGCGACAGCAGCGCCCCTACCTGCGCCGTCACCGTGCGCGTCAGCGACTCGCGCAGCACCTCGCGCACAAACCGCCCCACGCCTTCGCTCGTCTTCAGCGCCACGTTCCCCACAAAGCCGTCGCAGACGATCACGTCCGTCTGCCCGCTGAAGATGTCCCGGCCTTCCACGTTCCCGATGTAGTTGATCGGCAGCGCCTTCAGCAGCGGCTGCGCCTCCCGCGTCAGGTCGTTGCCCTTGGTCTCTTCTTCGCCGATTGAAAGCAGTCCCACGCGCGGTTTGGAGATCTTCAGCACGCTGCGCGCGTACGTCTCGCCCATCACCGCGAACTGCTCCAGGTTGTGCGCCTTGCAGTCCACGTTGGCGCCCACGTCCAGCAGCACGCAGGGATTGCCCGTCGGCGTCGGCATCGGCGTCGCCAGCGCCGGGCGATCCACCCCCGGCAGGCACCCCAGAACCATCTTCGCCGTCGCCATCGCCGCGCCCGTGTTGCCCGCGGTCAGAAACCCTGAAGCCTTGCCTTCCCGCACCATCTTCAGACCCACGCGCATTGAGCTGTCGCGCTTGGTGCGCACCGCGTGCGCCGCCTTCTCGTCCATCCCGATCTTCTCTGACGCGTGATGGATCACGATGGGCAGGTCTTCGTCCTGCAGGTGCTCGTCCAGCTGGTCCCGCAACTCCTCTTCCGGACCCACCAGATGCACCCGTACCGGCAGCAAACGGCAGGCCAGAATCGCCCCCCGAATCTCCGGCTCGGGAGCCTTATCGGAACCAACCGCATCCAGCACTATGTCGGTAAGCATCGGATTCGAGGGCTACTTGGCTTCTTTTACTTCCAGCACCGCACGCCCCTTGTACGCTCCGCACTTCGGGCAGGCGCGATGGGGCAGCTTCTTCTCGTGGCAGCTCGGGCACTCGGAAACACCCGTTGCGGACAGTGCATCGTGAGCGCGGCGGTTGGCGGAACGGCGCGTCGAGTGGCGCCTTTTCGGATTCGGCATGATGGAATTCCTTTTTCGTGATCCGTGCACCGTAAACCGTGAACCTTCTTCCCGTTCACACTCCCGGCATCACCGTCTGCACGATAATTTCTTCAGGACTCTTTCCGCTTGCGCAGCCCTTGCAACGCCTCCCAGCGCGGGTCGTTCGGCCCCTCGTCGCAGGAACATGGCTGAAGGTTGCGATTCGCTCCGCAGCGCGGGCAAAGTCCTTTGCAGTCCGCCTTGCACAGCGTCCTGACCGGCAGGGACAAAAGCACCTGCTCGCGCAGAACATCCTCAAGTATCAGACTGTCTTTTTGATAATAACCGATTTCGGTCTCCGACGCTGTGATCGCCCGCTCCCCGGCTCCCCCATCGGCCCCGCTCGGCCGGAATATCAGGTCAAACTCCCCAGTTACAGGCACTTCCACAGGTTCAATGCACCGCGCGCACGGAATCAGGTACCGGCCCGCATACTGCCCCCGCAGGCGGATATCGGCGACAATCTCCTTCGGGCCCCGGTGCTCGTGGATCACCTCGGCCCGCCCCGACGTCGCCAGTTCCCCCATCTGTTCGGCTTCCTCGCCGTAATTGATCGCGCCGGCAGGCAGCTTCAGATCGAACTCCGCCGCCTCCCGCTCTAGCTCGAGGACTTTGAATTCCATGCTATGAGCCTAGAACACAAATCCCGGTCCGCGAAACCCCCTCCCCGCATCGGGTAGCCGCAAAGTCAGCCCCCGCGCCCGCGCTGCCCACAGTTCCCTTCCATACGCCGCGGAAGCGCCCGCCCCGGCTCGGCCTCGTCTTTTTGGCCGCGCCGCACGTCGGTAATAAGAAACCTGCTTGTGCCCCTCAGGAGCATCCTCGGCCTCATGCATCGTGCCCATCGTTCCGCCTTCTTGCTGGTCTTTCTCGTCTCTGCAGCCCTCTGCCTGCCCCACGCCGCGACCGCCAAAGTCATCGGCGCCAACCGGATCGCGACCCCGGTCGACCGCGCCCGCATCGCCGCCCTCCCCCAAAAGGACCGCAAGGCCTGGCTGGACTACCTCGACCGCTCCGAAAAACAGAAGGCCCGCGACAAGCAGATCTTCGCCGCCGAGCAGAAGGCCTCCGGCAACACCCATCCCCGGCACGCCGCCGGCGGCCGCGGCATGTTCGCTCTCCGCCGCGACCACCCGGCGGACTGGTGGACCGGCGCAGAGGCCCTCGCCGACGCCCGCAACATCATCACCTGGCAGATCCCCGACGGCGGCTGGAGCAAGAACATCGACATGGTCTCCCAACCCCGTGCCCCCGGCGACTTCTACGACGCCGACAATGAAAACCGATTCCCCGACTCCGCCGACTTCGACAAGCCCGTCGATCCCTCCTGGCACTACATCGCCACCCTCGACAACGACTCCACCTGGATGCAGATCCGCTTTCTCGCCCACGTCGCCACCGCGCTCCTCGCCGCCCATCGCGACGCCGACGCCGCGCCCATCCGCGCCTCCGTCCAGCGCGGCATCCTGTACCTGCTCAACTCTCAGTACCCCAACGGCGGCTGGCCCCAGGTCTGGCCCCTCGAAGGCGGATACCACGACGCCATCACCCTCAACGACGACGCCATGACCCACGCCGTCGAGATCCTCCACGACGTCGCCGGCGCCGCGCCCGACTACCGCTTCCTGCCCGCCCGCATCGTCCGGCGCGCCGGACCGGCAGCCGCCCGCGGCATGGATTGCCTCCTCAGGCTCCAGATCGTCGAGAACGGCCGCAAAACCGCCTGGGCCCAGCAATACGACGCCCTCACCCTCGAGCCCACCTCCGCCCGCAACTATGAGATGCCCGCGCTCTCCAGCGATGAGAGCTTCACCATCGTCGACTTCCTCATGAGTCTGCCCAACCCCGCGCCCGCTCAGGTCGCGGCCGTCCATGCTGCCTGCGCCTGGTTCGCCAAAGTGCAGATCTACGGCTTCCGCTTCGGCAGCGGCAACTTCCTCGCCGACCGCCAGAGTCCCCTGGGCCGCAGGCTCGTCGCCGTGCAGGACGCAGGCCCAATCTGGTCCCGCTACTACCAGATCGGCAGCGACACGCCCATCTTCGGCGATCGCGACAAAACCATTCACGACGACGTCAACGACATCAGCCGCGAGCGCCGCAACGGCTACGCCTGGTTCAACTCCACGGGTGTCGACGTGCTCAGCCGGTACCATGCCTGGGCCCAGGCGCATCCCCTGCCCGGCTAACCTCCCGCGATCCGTCCTCAGCGCATGGCCAACACGCGTAGGCTCAAGGCCTCTGCCTGCGTTGGCAACCGTCCTCAACGCCCGCGGTCAACCCGCCGTGTCGGGTTCTTCACCGCGGCGCTTGTAGATACCGCCCCGCAAACTCCAGAAACGTCGGCCAGTTCGGCGCCGGCGTATGCCCGTCCAGGTGCTGGCGGAATCCCAGATCGCCCGTCATCAGCGCCGTCCCCGGCGGCGGATACTCGCTCGTTCCCAGCCCCCGCCGTCCCAGCAGCCTGTACACCGGGCCGGCGGCCACCTCCGCCAGAAACATCCCCCGCGCATCGGCCCATCCATCGCCCTTCGTCGCTCCCGCGCCAATAAACACCGGCCGCGGCGCGCACAGCGCAATCAGCTCATGCGCGTCAACGGGAAGATCGGCCGCCGTCAGCGGTCCGTCGTACTTCAGAAAGTTCCCGTCCATCCAGTGATACTCGCTCACCCCGGCAATGTTGCCGATGCCCTCGCCGAAGTGATGCCGGTAGAGTTTCGCCCCGCCCTCGCCCGAGGAGCTGATATACGCCGCCGCGAACCGCCTATCGTAGGCCATCGCCACCAGCGCCGCCTTCCCGTACCGCGAGTGCCCTGCAATCGCCACCCGCTTCGCGTCAACCGCACCGTCGGTCGCAAAGTAATCCAGGCAGCGGCTCGCACCCCAAGCCCACGCCCGCAGTGCCCCCCAGTCGTCCGGCCGCCGCGGCCGGCCCTGGTTGGCCAGGCCGATCATCCCTTTCGTCAGCGCCGCGCCGCTGTCCGGCTGCACGCTCGTGGGGATGTATTCCGCATAGCCCCAGCCCCGCTGCAACACCTGCTCCTGCCACGTCGGCCCGGCCTTCGCCGCGGCTCCCGGCGCCATCTCGGGAATCATGTGCGCAATCGACTCCAGAAACTGCTGGCTGAAGGCCAGCTCCAGCACCACAGGCACCGGTCCCCTCGCCGCCGCCGGCGTAGTCAGCTTCAGGTCGATGTCCACCGTAATCGCCGGATCGCCGCCGTTCTCCACATGCCCGTCCAGCGTCTTCGTAATCGTCGCCACCCCGCCTGTCACTCCGCGGGTCGTGCTCACCACCTTCCACGTCACCGCCGGAACATGCGCCGGAACCCGGCCCAGAACCTCGCGGTCGAACAGCTCCACAATCTCCGGCCGCCGCGCCTTCCACCACATCTCCGCTGAAGTCACCTGCCTGCCGTCCTCCAGCTTCAGCGCATCCGGAAGCCGCGCGTCCCCGTCCGCCTTGGCCTCGTCGTAGTTCACCGGGTTCGGCCCTTTGCCGCTGGCGCTCGCACCCGGACGCAGATCCTTGATCCCCAGCAGATCCATCATGCGCTGGCGATCTTTTTCCGCCGCCTGCATCGTCTGTGGCTCCGGCGCAACCGGCGCAGCATGTGGCGGCGCGGCCGTTGCTGGCTGCGCCGGCGCGGCCGACTGCGCGCGCGCCCCCGGCGCCGTCAGCGCAAGCGCCACCACCCACCCCCATCGCGTCACCCCGCGCGCTCCGGCCTTCGATCGCAAAAAAACAATCTGCCTCATTTCCATACCTTCCCTGTCGCATCCGCAACGGAACCCAGCATAGCCGCCCGTCAAACCCTGCCGCAAGCGCGCCCGCGGCATCCTTGCAACCCCCTCGCCCGGCGCCGCCGTCAATTCCCGCTCATGCCCCGCCGCATTCCGCCGATACATGCTGTGAACGAATTCACGAAGAAAGGATGCACCATGTCCTGGGCTAGAAACGTGCCTCTCTCCCGAAAATTCACCTACGCCTTCGGCGTCATCTGCATTCTCTGCCTCGCAATGGGCATCTATACCTTCTGCACTCTCCACTCCATCGCCGGCAGCATCGCCGAGGTCAGCGGCAACCACTTTCCCTCGCTCGTCTCCATCGGCAACATACGCGAAAGCCTCAGCAATGAACGCCGCGAAACCCTCGAGCTGATGCTCTGCCAGACCCCGCCCTGCATCGCCCAGCACACCGCCGCGCGCCAGAAAGCCATCGCCGGCTACCAGGACGCCATCCAGAAGATGCAGCCCCTCGTGCTGCCCGCCGAACGCGGCAGCTTCCAGGCCCTCGCCGCTTCCATCAGGAACTATCAGGATCTCAGCGACCGCGGCATCGCCCTGCTCACCGCCGGAAACTCCGGCGACGCCCTCGACACCCTGTCCTCCGATAAACTCGCCGCCGCTCTCGAAAAAGCCGCCGCGGCCTCCGACGTCGCCTTCCAGGCCCGCGTCTCCACCGGCATGAACACCGGCGCCGCCGTTACCGCCGGCAGCGTCCAGGCCACTTGGATCGTCGCCGCCGGATGCGTCGTCATCATGGTGCTCTGCGCCGTTATCGGCATCGCCCTCACCCGCGTCACCGCCCCCCGCATCGGCCGCGTCAAGGCCCTCGCGCAAAAAATCGCCCAGAGAGACCTCACCGCCAGCGTCGTCGTCAGCGGCAACGACGAGATCGGACAGCTGGGCGCGGCGCTCAATGAGTCCGTCGCCGTCATCCGCTCCATCGTCCAATCCGTCGGCCGCGGCGCGGACATGCTCTCCGCCGCTACCGCCGAGATCAGCGCCCGTGCCCTGCAAAGCGCCGGCAACGCCCGCTCCGAATCCGGCAAAATCAACCAGATCGCCGCCGCCGCACAGGAGATGACCGCCACCATCGGCGAGATCAGCCACAACGCCGAAACCGCCGCCGGCGCCAGCCGCGAATCCGCCAATACCGCCGAACGCGGCGGGTCCGTCATGCAGGCCGCCGCCGCCACCATGGAAAAAATCGCCGCCGCCACCCACACCGTCTCCGACAAAATGACCTCCCTCGCCCACCGCTCCGAAGACATCGGCAAAGTCGTCAGCGTCATCCAGGAAATCAGCGAACAAACCAACCTCCTCGCCCTCAATGCCGCCATCGAAGCCGCCCGCGCCGGCGAGCACGGACGCGGATTCGCCGTCGTCGCCGGCGAGGTCCGCCGCCTCGCCGAACGTACCAAAAGCGCCACCGAAGAGATCGCCGGCACCATCCGCAGCATTCAGGAAGAAACCCGCGATACCCTCCAGGTCATGGCCGACAGCCGCACCGCCGTCGAAAACGGCATGGAAGAAACCTCCAAAGCCCGCCAGAGCCTCGAAGCCACTATCGCCGCCTCCCGCCAGGTCGAACAGCAGATTCACCTCATCGCCACCTCCGCCACCGAACAAACCTCCGCCGCCGGCGAAATCTCCGAGTCCGCGGGCCAGATCTCCCAGCTCGCCGTCGAAAATACCCACGCCGCCGAAGAAGCCGTCGAATCCACCAAAAACCTCACCTCCCTCGCCGCCGAGCTCGACAACATGATCCGGCAGTTCAACCTCAACGACGGCGCCCGCAACCACCACAGCTTCTCCGGCGACGCGCCCCTCCCAGCCCAGCCCGGCTTGCGCCCCGCGCACGCCTGAACGCTCTCCCACCACCCACCACCCCTTTCACCTGGCGGGAACCCCAATCTGCCGCCCCGGCAAGCGTAACCTCCAGTCCTTGCCGGGGCCTCCCGCCCTCCCAGCCCGCCGCCCTGCCACCGCCTCCGCACAGCCCGCCTGCCCGCACCCCGCATGCAGTTATTCTGGAAGTGCTGCCTCGCGCGGACCCCTCGCCCCCGCTCCACTGCGAACCGACCGACAGGCTGATTTCTGCATCCTACTCAGGAGAGTGATATAGGCATGAGCGCCGTAAAGTACGACCTGATCATCATTGGCTCCGGACCTGCCGGCCAGAGGGCCGCCGTGGCCGCCGCCAAAATGCACAAGCGCGTCGCCGTGGTCGAGTCCCGGCAGGTCGTGGGCGGTGTCTGCATCAACACAGGCACCATCCCCTCCAAAACCATGCGCGAGGCCGTGCTCCATCTCTCCGGCTATAACTACCGCTCCATCTACGGCGTCAATTACCGCGTCAAAGAAAAAATCACCATGGCCGACCTCGCCTTCCGCGTCCAGGCCGTCATCAAAACCGAGGTCGACGTCACCGAAGCCCAGCTCTCGCGCAACGGCATCGATATCGTTCACGGCCTGGCACGCTTCGTCGATCCCCATCAGATCCGCGTCGAAAGCGCCCAGACCGATACCACCCTCGAGGCTGACAGCATCGTCATCGCCGTCGGCACCCGGCCCGCGACCTCCGACAAGGTCCCCGTCAACGGCAAGACCATCATCAACAGCGACCAGATCCTCGGCCTTGAAAACCTGCCCCGCTCCCTGGTCGTCGTTGGCGGCGGCGTCATCGGCGTCGAATACGCCTGCATGTTCGCCGTCCTCGGCGTTCGCGTCACCCTCATCGAAAAACGCAACCGCCTCCTCGAATTTGCCGATCAGGAGATCATCGAGGCCCTCAGCTACCACCTCCGCGACATGCGCGTCACCATGCGCCTCGGCGAGGAGGTCCAGAGCGTCGAAGAGCCCTCCGCGGGCACCGTCGTCGCCAATCTCGAAAGCAACAAAAAGGTCTCCGGCGACGCCCTCCTCTACGCCGTCGGCCGCCAGGGAAACGTCGACGACCTCAACCTCTCCGCCGCCGGCCTCGAATCCGACAAACGCGGCCGCATCGCCGTCGACGAAAACTACCAGACCAAGGTCTCCCACATCTTTGCCGCCGGCGACGTCGTCGGCTTCCCTTCCCTGGCCTCGGTCTCCATGGAGCAGGGACGCATCGCCGCCGCGCACGCCCTCAACGACCATGCCGTCTATTCCAACCCCGGCTTCTACCCCTACGGCATCTACACCATCCCCGAAATCAGCTTCATCGGCAAAACCGAAGAGCAGTTGACCGGCGAAGACGTTCCCTACGAAGTCGGCATGGCCTACTACCGCGAAGTCGCGCGCGGCCAGATTCGCGGCGACACCACCGGCCGGCTCAAGCTCATCTTCCACCGCGACTCGCGCAAAGTCCTTGGCGTCCACATCATCGGCGAAGGCGCGAGCGAGCTGGTGCACATCGGCCAGGCCGTCATGAAGCTCGAAGGCACTGTGGACTATTTCATCGATACCGTCTTCAACTACCCCACGCTCGCCGAGTGCTACAAGGTGGCCGCGTTCAACGGGCTGGGCCGGCTGCACCGGTATCAGTCTCAGTAGGAGGCGTCGATGACCGCGCCCCGCAACCGGGCCGCTGCATCCCGCGCTTTGCCCGCAGCCCCTGGCTGTGTGCCCTCCGCGCCCGGTTACCCGCTGTTCGCCACCCTCCCCAGGAGGTTCTCATGACCACCGCCATCGGCGTCGTCCTTACCGAACACATCGCGGCCGCTCGACTCGAAGATCTCCAGCTCGCCGGAGACATCCTTCACGTTGCCGGCTCGCCCGAAGCGTCGGACTCGCTCGAGTCCGTTCCCTCCGGCGAGCTCGTCGCCCTCATCGCCGCCCAGATCGCGGCCCTCGCGGCCGTCGCCGCCCACCCCGTCGACGCCATCGGCGTTGCCGTGCCCGGCATCATCCGCGCCGGCGTCGTAGAGGAGTCGCCCAACCTCCAGCAGTTGAAAGGCGCGCGCCTCGCCGCCCAGCTCACCGCCGCCATCAAGCAGCGCGGCGTCGCGGCGCCTGTGCACATTGCCAACGACGCCGACGCCATCGCCGCCGGCGTCGCCGCCACCCGCGGCCGCCTCGACAAGCTCACCCGCGTCTGGACCATCGGCAACGGCATCGGCTACGGACGTTGGCCCTATGCCGACGGCGTCTGGGAAGGCGGCCACATCGTCGTCACCCTCGACCCCAGAGAGCGCTACTGCGGTTGCGGCGGCGTCGGTCATCTCGAAGGCATCATGGGCTATCGCGCCATGCGCCTCCGCTTCCTCGACCTCGAGCCCGAAGAGGTCTTCGCCAACGCCAAGGCCGGCGATCCGCGCTGCCGCGACTTCGTCGATCTCTGGCATCGCGCCCTCGCCGCCGCCACCGCTTCCTTCATTCACCTCGCCGGGCCCGGCCGCTTCTACTTCACCGGAAGAAATGTCGATTTCCTCGATCTATCCCTCTTGCGCAGCCACCTTGAATCCATGGTCCGCATGAGCCCGCTGCAAAGCTTCTCGCTTGAAGTCCTTCCCTCCGACGACGCCACCGCTCTCATCGGTGCCGGCGTCAGCGCCCTGCGCGAACTGCACGCGACCCCTTGACCGCCGCGCGCCCGCCCCAGGCCCTTGCGGCTGCGCGCGGATCTCCCGGCTGCGGGTCAATCGCTTGTCTGATGGTGAAGGATTGAGGAGTGTTCTTTACCTTATCGCAATTCCTGGCAGCCGTATCCTGAAGCCGCAGCAATCCAGCCGCGGCCCAGGCAGCGGCAACAATGCTCGCTATCGACAGCGGCTGCATTAACCGCGAATTGCCGTAAATCGTTCAGTAGGCGCCTGCGCGGCCGCCGGCCCGCCGTACCCGTTCCCCATGCGGCCTCATTGCAGCCGCATTTCCAGGGTGTATCGCCCTACCGCTTCCGCAGATACGTCTTTGACAGCCGGTCGTGCCACGTCAGGCGTCCTTCGTCGAACAGCGACCACGCAAACCCCAGACCCAGCGGCAACACCGACAGCAGCACCGAAAGCAATCGCCGGCAGCGCCGTCCCCGCGTCGTCCGCTCGCCCCCGAACGTGCGCAGCTCGATCCCCGCGTACCACATCCCCGGCGTCGCCCTGCACACTCCCAGAAACACCGCATAGTACGCCGCGCCCAGCGCCACCAGTGCCAGCGCCGTGCCCAGCGCCGCCGCCCGCAGCCCCGGCAGTTCTCCCACGCGGGTTGCGCCCAGAACCGCCGTGCCCACCAGCGCCCCCGCCGCCACCGTCCAGTCCACCATCATGGCCAGCAGCCGGCGGCTCGCCGGCGCCAGTTCGATCTGCGGCGTCGCCGCGGCCTGCGCCTGAGGCTCCTCCAGCAGATCTTCCTCGATCCGCGCCTCCAGAGCCATCGTCTCGGGCTCCGCCTCCAGCGTCACCCCCGGCCACTCCGTCCGCATCCATTCCGGCTGCGCCGGCGGCTCCGCAATCGCAGGCAAAGGCTCGATCGAGATCGTCGCCGGCTCCACCTCGAAGATGCTCAGTTGCGGCGTGGACTCCATCGCTGCCAGCGGCCCTTCCGCCCGCCGCGGCCGCGCCCGCCGCGCCGCTACCATCTCCCGCGGAAACTCGATCAGGTTGGCATAGATCGGCGTCACCGTCTCCGGCGTCGGCTCCTCTGCATGCTCCTCGTGAATCGCCGGCGCATCCGCGTACTGCGCGGGCTCGCGCGCCTCCGGCTTTGCCTCGCTCGCGGCCGTCTCCAGCTCCCACGATGGTGCGGCCGCCTGCTCTTCGATCGCCGCGTCCAGCAGAATCCCCGCCATCGCCGGCGCACTGCTCTGCGCCGCGCCGCCCGGCGTCTCCTGCTCCTGCGCCCACTCCAGCACTGCCGGCGTCGTCGCCTCCATGCCGCCAAGCACGTACTGCATCGGCGTCTCGCTCGCCTGCGCCGCGGCATTCTTGTCCCGGCGGCCGCCCGTGCGCGGCGTCTCCGTCAGCACGTCGCCGTAGCGTGGCGCATTCGCATAGCGCGCCGCCACCCGCGCTGCGGCCTCGGCCGCCCGGCCCTGGCGCGGCCCCTGCGTTAAGGTCTTCGCACCCTCGCCCGCTCCACTCGTCTTCCGGTTCCGGTGGGCAGCGACGCGACGATTCACTTCTTGCTTCCACTCGGGAAAGTACGCGGCCGAATTCAATGATGTGCTCAACGCTCGGTGCCCCTTCTGCGGCGCGCCCACGTTGCCGGCAGCCGCGCCCGTTGCGGTCTGCGCCCGGCCACGGTGCCGATCCGCGGTCGCGCAAACGCTTTCGATTCTTCAGGAGAGGAGGTTCGCGGACAAGGTCGTACGCCTCCACCTCGCGGTGAAAGCCCGTCCCTTGCGGTCCATCCGGCTTGTGCAGTTACCAGAGCAGTGAGGATTACGTCTCAACTCTAGCGGCCGCCTTTGCTATGCTGGGCCTTACACCGCTCTGAGTGTGGGATGCAACCTCGTAACTTAGTATGTATCACGCTGCTGGCCGCCTGTCACCTCCAACTGACAGCGCAGCCCCATCAAGTGTTGACAAATGCGGCACCTGCGGCCCTACTCGGCTCCGCGGCGGAGGTAACTCCTGCGTCAACTTCCGCCTCGGCCCTCCCCGACGACCCCGGTCAGGAGCTCCTGCCCCAGGCCGTCCCGGAGCCCCTGCCTGCCACAGGAACCCCCGTCGACTGGGAAGCCAGACGCCAGGAATGGGTCGGCGACTCCCTCATCCTCACCGGCGACGTCACCGTGCACTACGGCGCCTACACCCTGCGCGCCGATAGCGTCACCTACAACCGCATCACCACCGATCTCACCGCCGACGGACACCTTCAGGTCACCGGCGGGCCCAACGACGTCGATATCACCGCTTCCCATGGCGACATGCGCCTCAATACCCATACCGCCCGCTTCTACAACGTAAACGGCACCCAGGGCGTGCGCACCATGGGCCACACCATCGTCTATTCCACTCCCAACCCACTCCTCTTCACCGGCCGCGTCCTCCTCCAGACCTCGGAAGGCCACTACCGCATCGTCGACGGCTCCATCACCAACTGCCGCCTTCCCCACCCCGACTGGCGCGTCATCGCCCACGCCATCGCGCTCGACGACAAAGATGCCTCCATGTCGAACGCTTTATTCAAATTCCTCGGCATCCCCATCTTTTACCTGCCCTACCTCAAGCACAGGATCGATCAGAACGGACACGTCAGCGGCCTTCTTATCCCCATGGCCAGCAACTCCTCGATCGAGGGATACGTCCTCGGCGAGCAGGTCTACTGGGCCATCAACCGCAGCACCGACATGGTCCTCGGCATGGAGTACTACAGCAAGCGCGGCTGGGCTCCCAACGGCGACTTCCGCTTCCGCGGCCGCGGCCTCGACCACCTCACAGCGCGCTGGAACGCCCTCTTCGACCGCGGCATCGTGGAGCCCGTCGCCAACACTACGACCGGAATTGTCACCAACCAGCTCGTCAATCAGGGCGGCGTCGACATCAACATCCTCGGCCGCAAGGACTTCACCCCCAACACCCGCGTCTCCGGCGCCGTCGAGTATCTTTCCAACTACGTCTACCGCCTCGTCTTCGACGACAATTACACCCAGGCCGTCAGCTCTCAGGTCGCCAGCGATGTCGCCTTCATCCACAACCACAACGGAAGAATCCCTTCCGTCTCCTTCGACCGCTTCGAATCCTTCGCCAGTACGACCAACGGCGACGAAGTCCGCATTCTCCACCTGCCCCAGGTGCGCTACGACGTCCTCGACCACCCCTTCGCCCGCTCCCCGCTCTACTGGGGCATGGGCTCCTCCATCGGCTACCTCAACCGCTCCGAGCCCCACTTCCACTCCCGCAACGTCGGCCGCACGGACTTCTATCCCCACCTCTCCATGCCCTTCTCCGCCGCCGGATGGAGCTTTCTGCCCCAGGTCGCCCTGCGCGATACCGCCTACACCATCAGCCAGTCCCCTACGCTCTACGGACCCTTCCTTACCCCCCACATCAGCCACGAACCTCTTAACCGCGGCGACCTCGAAGCCTCTCTCGATCTGCGCGCTCCCGCCCTCGAACGCGATTTCAACCTCTCCCACTGGCATCGCCAGTTGCGCCACGTCATCGAGCCCGCCCTCAACTACCGCTTCGTCGGCGGCATCGGCACCCAGGCCCGCAACGTCCTCCTCTTCGACACCGCCGACATCGCCACCAGCCTCAATGAAGCCGGCTTCTCTCTCACCCAGCGCTTCTATCTCCGCTCCACGCAGGACAAACCCTGCAGCCCCGCCGCCGGCGGCCAGTCCGGCTCCGCCGATGCCGCTCAGACGCAGCCTGCCTGTCCCGCCGCCCCACGCGAGTGGGCCACATGGGAGATCGCTCAGGAGTACTTCATCGATCCCAACTTCGGCGGCGCGCTCATCTCCGGGCGCCGCAACGTCTTCGACGCCACCCTCGACCTCATGGCCCCCACCTTTCTCACCTCGCCCCGCAACATCGCGCCCATCACCTCCCGCATCCGCTTCGAGGCCATCGACAACCTTCGCATCCAGTGGGATCTCGCCTACGACACCATCGCCGGCGAGTTTGCCGCCGACAATGTCTTTGCCGGCTACACCTTCGGCCACACCACCCTCGGCGTCAGCCACGCCCTCCTCAACGCCGTCGACGATCAGGTCTCACCCGGCCTGCCGCCCTCCACCCTCAAAAGCCAGTTGGTCCAGCCCTTCATCGAGATTGGCAAGCCCAGCCGCACCGGCATCAACCTCGCCGTCAACGGCGGCTACGACTTCGTCCAGCACCAGGTCCAGTACGCCGGCGTCCAGGCTGTCTACAACTGGGACTGCTGCGGCCTCACCCTCGGCTACCGCCGCTTCGAGTTCGGCTCCATCGGCTCCACCAGCCGTGATGAAACCCAGTGGCTCTACAGCTTCACCCTCGCCAACTTCGGCAACGTCGGCGACATCCGCCGCTCCAACTCCATCTTCCACGACCCTACACAGCCGCCCGTCTACTGATTCCTGCCCGCCAACGCTACCCGCGCGCAGCCGCGCAGGACACACGTCTCCCGTCTCCTGCGGCCTTCCCTCTCGATTGTTGCTTGGATCTCGCGGTCCCTGCGCTACCCGCGTACCGACACGCCTGAGAACGACAGCACCGCCAGCCCGCACACCGGCTCGCCAAAGAACCGTGCCGGAGCAAAGCGGCTGAACAGCAGCAGGTTCTCCACCTGCGCCCGCGTCGTCGCGTCCGTCGGACCGGAGAGAATACGGTAGTCGTACACCTCGCCCGACGAGTTCACATAGACCTCAACCACAACCGGCCCGTTGATCGAGCCTGACTCGTTCCCGCCCTGCGCGTTCGAGAAATACAGCAGATGCGGCGCCGTCGCATCGCCCAGCGGCTCGTCCGGCGTGGCTGCCGCCACCTCCGGCTGCGCAAACATCGTGAACAGAAACACGATCGTTCCCAGCAGCAGCACCGCGCTGGCAAAACCCGCGCTCGCCTGCAGCAGAAATGGCCCCACCGTGTTCTTCCACACCAAGCCCCACCCTGCAAACAAGCTGCGATGGCTGCGCGCGCTCTCCTGGCTGATCGCCACCCGGATGCGCAGCGGAAGATCGGTCGGCTCTTCCACCGGACCCAGCCCGCAAAGCGCCGATTGCACATCCCGCAGGGACAACCACTCCTGCCCGCACTCCCGGCAGTCCTTGAGGTGCGCGTCAATCTCCTGCATCTCGCGCCCCGTCAGACGTCCGTCCAGATAATCGGTTAGACCGCTCCGCACCGCATCGCACTGGTTCATCGCGCCTCCTCTCCCAGGGGAAGTTCCATCCCTGGCAGCGCTTTGATTCGCGTGTCCCGTTCCGGCGCGGTCAGCAGCGCCTTCAGGCATGCGCGGCCGCGCACAAGACGCGACTTGACCGTCCCCAGATTGACCCCTTCGATGGCCGCGACCTCTTCGTACACAAACCCTTCAATGTCGCGCAGGATCAGCGTGGTGCGATACGGCTCCGGCACCTGCCGCAATGCCTCTTCCACCCGCAGCCGCGTCTCCTCGTGCAGAGCATGGTCGTAAGGCGACTCCGCGGGATCCACCAGCAGGTCTTTCACCAGCACTGGCTGCCCGCCGCGCCCCGCCGACACTTCCTGCTCGATCGGGATCTCATGTTGCTGGTGCCGCATCCACCAGCGCCTCTGATTCGAAGCTTCCCGCAACGCAATGCGATAGATCCAGGTGCGCAGAGAGGACTCGCCGTGAAACCCGTGAATCCCCCGAAATACCTTCACAAAAACGTCCTGGGCCAGGTCGGCGGCATCGGTCGGGTTGTGTACCGTGCGCGCCAGCAGTGAGTAAATCGGCTGATGGTAGTGTGCGATGAGCCAGGCAAACGCTTCTTCCGAACCCGTCTGCAGCTCTGCGACCAGAGCCGCTTCGTCCGGTTGAAGCGCAAGTGCGCCAGCGAGATTGCCCATGGTGAGGTCCGCCTGCAATTCAGTGTCCTCCCACGTATACCGTACTTACCCTACAGTTGGCACCTGCCTCCGTCACAACGCCTCGCGCTCCACGCCGCATCGGCTTCGGTGGACCATCTTTTTCCCTTCAGCCGGCGCCTGCGGTTGAAGGCCTCGGCTGGCTTTCTGCCTCCGCCCCATGCCTGCGGTTGAAGGCTCTGTGGACGGTCTCGTTGCCTCCCGCCTGCTGCTGCGGCTGAAGACCCCAGGTGGCCCCGAACCGGCCCGGGGCTCTGCGCCAGGCATTCTACCGTGCAGACCCCGCTTCTCTCTGGTTAGACACCGTTGACGGCCAAAGTGTTCCCGTGCGCAGCACCGCCGGCCGCCGCAAACCCGCCCCAGGGCATAGCATCATGGCAGAGGATCTGCCATGTTCACTTCCCGGCCTATCGCCTTTATTCACAGTCCCTACCAGGTGACCTCAGCCATCCCCAAGGGCCCCGGCGCGCGACACATCGCCGAGGGCACGATCGAGCTCCTGCGCGAATTTGAGGCCGGTCTCACTGACATTGAGGGCTATTCCCATCTCTATGTCCTCTGGGAGTTCGACCGCGCCCAGGGATTCGATCTCATCGCCCACCCGCCCACCGACGGCGGCCGGCCCCATGGCGTCTTCTCCACGCGCTCCCCGCGCCGTCCCAACCCCATCGGGCTCACCGTCGTCGAGCTGATCGGCCGCGACGGTCCCAGCCTCCGCGTGCGCGGCCTCGACATGCTCGACGGCACCCCGGTCCTCGACCTCAAACCCTATCTCTCCAGCATCTCCCCCGAGCAGCTCCGCCGCGGCTGGATCGAGGACGCGGAAAAACGCTCCGTGCCATAATCCCGCCCTTCGATCCTCCAAGCCTCGAACCGCCGTTCAAGGTATCCCCAGGATCTTGTGCGTCTGCAGGCTCAGTCGCCAGCGTGGATGCGCGAGACAATACCGCAGCGCCGCCCGCGTGTTGGCTTCACGCTGCGGCCCGTCCATCGGCTGTAAAAAGAAGTGTTTGAACCCAAGCGACGCAAAGGCGGAAGGTTCGGCATCCGCCTGCGGATAGACCAGCTTCAGCTCGTCCCCGCTGCGCTGTTTCAGCTCTGCGCCCGCCTTGGGGCTCACGCAGATCCAGTCCAGTCCCGCCGGCGCGGCCATCGTGCCGTTGGTCTCAACCGCAATCTCAAATCCATGCCCGTGCAGCGCCGCGATCAGCGCCGCATCCAGTTGCAGCAACGGCTCTCCGCCGGTGCAGACGACGAACTTCTTCCGGGATGCGCCATCGTCAGGGCCCTTGTCCGGCGCCGTCGTCGCGCGGCCTTCTATGCCTGCCGCTCCCGCCGGCCACTTCTCCGCAACCGCCGCCGCCAGCTCCTCCGCGGTTCCAAACTTCCCCCCGCCCGGACCCTTCGTATCAGCAAAATCCGTGTCGCAGAACCGGCACACCGCCGACGCCCGATCCTCTTCCCGTCCCGACCACAGGTTGCAACCCGCAAAACGGCAGAAAACCGCCGCGCGCCCGCTCTGCGCGCCCTCGCCCTGCAGCGTGTAGAAGATTTCTTTTACGGCGTACATAAATGCTGCTCTCTGTTACCTTCTCAAAACCGGATCTGCCATCCCGTTCTCCCCAAAACCCTTCTGCCGCAGCAGGCACGCGTCGCACTCGCCGCACGGCGCGCCTCCGGGTCCGGGATCGTAGCAGCTGCTCGTCAATCCGTAATCCACGCCCAGCGCCATGCCGCGCGCGATAATCTGCGCCTTGGTCAGCTCCATCAGCGGCGTGTGAATGCGCAGATGCTGCCGCCCTTCGACGCCCGCCTTCGTGGCCAGATTCGCCATCTTCTCAAATGCCGCAATGAACTCCGGCCGGCAGTCGGGATAGCCGGAGTAGTCCAGCGCATTCACGCCCAGAAACACATCGCTCGCGCCCAGCACCTCGGCCCACGCCAGCGCAAATGCCAGAAAAATCGTGTTGCGCGCCGGCACATACGTAACCGGAATCCCCTGTCCCATCTCCTCCGGCGCGCGGCCCTTCGGCACCGCGATGTCATCGGTGAGCGCCGATCCGCCAAAGGCCCGCAGATCGATCTCCGCAACGCGGTGCTGCCTCACGCCGGTCGCCGCCGCCACCCGCCGCGCCGCCTCCAGCTCCCACGCATGCCGCTGTCCATAGGAAAACGAGAGCGCATACAGCTCGTAGCCCTCCGCCTTCGCCATCGCCAGCACCGTGGCCGAGTCCAGCCCGCCGCTCAGCAAAACCACCGCACTTTGCCCTTGATGCTCCACCGTCATTGCGTCGCCTTTCCCCTCGAAATCCGGGGTCCGCGGCCGGTTCAACCCGTCCTCCCGAACCAGGTCCGCCGCGCTCCCTGCTTCCAGCATGTCGAAAGACTGCTCCGCGCGGGCCTTGCGCCGCGGTCGCCATCCAGCCGCCCATCCGCGCTCGTTCCCCGCCGCCGCTCCGCCGCGTGAGTCCGGCCCCGGGCCCTACGCCAAATCGGCTCCGCCGCGCCCGATATCCATCGATGCCGGAATCGGATTGCGCTCATCGATGTACGCCTCGATGCACCGGTCCAGATCCCCTTTGGCCTCGAGAATAAACTCCACCGCGTCGCGCGCCGCTCCATATCCCCCCGCATTCGGCGTCACATAGTGCGCCTCTTTTTTCACCCGCGCCCGCGCATTCGCCACCGCCACCGCAAATCCCACCCCGCGCATGGCCGGAAGATCGATCACATCGTCGCCCACATAGCAGATCTCATCCAGCCCAATCCCCTCTTTGGCCGCAATCTCCCGGATCGGCTGCATCTTGAACGCGCACCCCTGATACACGTACTCAAGCTTCAGATCACGCGCCCGTGTCGCCACCGTCTCGCTCATGCGCTTGGTAATCACCCCGCACTTCAGCCCGCCGATGCGCGCCAGCGAAATCGCCGTGCCGTCGTGCGCGCTGTAGCCCTTGGCCTCCACCATCGCCGCCGATCCCACACCGAATCCGATCTGGTCTCTTCCGCGTATCTCCTCCAGAACTCCCTCGCGCGGAACGCCGGGAACCAGCCAGATGGTGCCGTCGGTAAAAACTCCGTCAACGTCGAACAGAATAATCTTGATCTTGCGGGCGCGGTCGTGCGCTGTCAGTACCATAGGACAATTCTAGCGGGTGCCTGCCGCCGCGCAGCCTCCATCCCGGCCGCGTTACGCGAGAATAGATGCATGGACCCGCAACCGCCCGCCGCCCTGTCCGCCGGCCTTGATCCCGAAGACTTCTACTTCGACGGGCCGCTGCTGGTCTTTACCGCCGCCTGGCACCTCAAGCGCGGCTCCTGCTGCGGCTCCGGATGCCGTCACTGCCCCTACGGCCACGCCTCCGTCGCAACGGCCCGCCCCGCCGGCCCTGACCGGCCCTGACCGGCCCAGTCCTGACCAGCCCTGACCAGCCCTGACCAGCCCGCAAGCACACGTCAACCCATCTGCAATGCGCCCCGCTGAGGCCCTGCCCTTCTCAAAACCGGTCTTGCAAAAGCGCGGCTCAAGCCGTGCCTGCAAAACAAAATCATCCCTATCTTGAAATGCGATTGTCCTGGTCAGTATGGAATTTCTCTGGTCCGTCCCGCCGACGGCATGATATAACTCCCTCGCGGCGCGCCAGGGCTCCCCCGGCTTCCACTCAACAGAAGTTCCTCTCACGCGCACGCCGCGCATCGGCAGCAGCCGACATGGAGGGAAGTATGGGAATCGTTGCATGGGTTCTGGCCGGCCTCATTGCCGGATGGCTCACCGGCAAGATCATGAAGGGCTCGGGCTACGGGTTCTTTGTCGATATCATCCTCGGCATCGCCGGCGCCATCGTCGGCGGATTTCTCGCCCGCCACCTGCTCGGCGTCGATGCCGGCGGCAGCTTCATCCTGACCACCGTAGTCGCACTCGTCGGCGCCGTCATCCTTGTGGCCCTCATCCGCCTGATCAAACGCTGACCGCGTCCATGATCGCTGCGCTCCGGCGCACGGTCCGCCTATTCGGCTCCGCCGCTCGCTGTCTGCGCCGGCGCCGGTGCTGTCACCGCCGGTGCGGCCGCCGGCGCCCCCGACGGCCGTACCAGCACCGCAAATCGCGGAAACGAGAAGCTCCCCGCCGCATCGTCGATCACGTTCAACTGGCACAGATACGTCCCCGGCTTCAGCTCGCTCAGCGGCACGTCGAGCTCGAATGCCACCGCGTCCCGTCCTTCCTCATTGATCGCCCTGGCCTGCACCATCGGCGTCTCGTACACCTTGGTCGATCCCTGCATCAGTTCCAGGCTGCTCATCAGGTCGATGCCCGCCTTCGCGCCCTTCGCCCCGTTTTCCGCCGCCTTCTCATGCGCCGGATCGTACACCTCATACAGCAGGTACATGTGCTGGTCCCGCCGGAAGACATGGCTGATGTTCGGCACATACGCCTCCCCGTTGCGCACCAGCGGATCCTGCTTCTTGCTCGGCGTACGCTGCGACGCCAGCACGATCGAGCTCATCTTCAGCGGCGCCTTCTTCAGGTCCGGAAGCGTCACGTTCGCAATAAACGAGCCCATGCTGCCGGTCTGGTTCTCCCGCACCACGAACTTGATCTCGTACTTGCCCGGCGGCAGGTTGAAACTTGTCGTGTACTGGATATTCTTCTGCCGCGCCTGCTCCGATGCGTCCAGGTTCAGCTTCACCGTATCCCGCACCCGCCCCACCGGACGCTTCGCCTCGTCGATCACCGCCCCGATGATGTCCAGCGTCGCCTTGTCCTTGTCCCCGCCCTTCACAAACGGAATCTGCGCCCCCGGAACCACCAGCGACACCGGCATGTAGTAGCGGTTCGCGTCCAGCCGGAAGTACAGCGCGTCCATGTACACGGCAATGTCGGTCGCGGGCAGATCGCTCGCAAGCTGATCCTGCAGTTCCTGCTCCCGGTCCTCTTTGCCGGAGTGCCTGAAATCGGCCGGCGCGTAGTACCCCGGCCGGTACTCCAGCTTGATCCCCGGACGCAGCACCTTCACCGTCAGCTTGCGATACTTGCCGTCCCGCGCCGGGTTCGTCGAGTGGAAGCCCAGCGCGTAATACGCCGAGTTGTCCCTTTGCACCTGCGCAAACGCGGGCGCAAAATCGTTGGAATCGAAGAACGACTTCCCGCCCGTGTCCGACGAGAGCGTCGCCATCACCTCCTGCGTGGCAAAGTTCGAATTCATGTTGTTCATCAGCGAGCCGCCGTTGAACGCCCCCTGCCCGCGCAGGCTGCCCGTCGACGCATCGCCCATCGGCCCCACCGCCTGCAACCCCCGCGTGTCCACGCTGTAGATTGCAAGATCCGCGCGCACCGCGTCGTTGATCGTCGCCCGCAGCGATGCCTCGTTCTCGATCCCGTCCCGCGAGATCCCGCCCGAAAAATAAAGCAGCGACTTCTTCTCGTTGATCTTGGCCAGCGACTGCGCAATCGAGCGCAGCGCAAACAGCTCGCGATCCGTATTCAGATCGTTGTATTCGCTCTCGTCCGGCGTATACGCGGTCGTGTCCTCCACCTGGTTCGTGTTCGCGTTGGCGCCCTGCGCGAATCCCTGACCCTCGGTGCCGTTGTATGCGCCCACTTCGTTGATCAGCGCCTCCTTGTCCGCCGTGAAATCCTGATCCACGGTGAGCGTATCGCCCAGCGAAACCAGCGCCACCAGATCGGCCGCCTCCATCTTCGTCTTCAGAAAGGTCTGCGCCGCCTCCACGCTGCGCTCAAGATCCTCCGGCTGCATCGACGTGAGATCGAAAAACATCACGATCAGCCGGTGATTGCGCAGCTCTTCCGGCTTGGCCACCGCCACCGCCTTGTTGCCCGTCGGCCCGGCCGCCAGCCCGCTCACCGTCGCTTCCTTCAGCGGCGTCGCCATCTCGACGCTCTCAAAATCAAAGGTCGCAATCCGCTGTTCCTTGCCGTTTTCGTATACCTTGAAGTCGCTCTGCTTCAGGCCCTTCACCGGTTCGCCCGTCTTGGCGTCGCGCGCCACCACGTTGGTCAGCACCAGATCGGAGTTGGCCTTGAACACAAAGCCGCCCTGCGGCGTCGATGTCCCCTGCTCCTGCGCCGGCAGCGGCGTCATGCCTGCCGCCGCCAGCGCCAGCGCCGCCGTCCCTGCCGCGAGTTTTTGTCCTAAGCCCGTCACCAATGCCCCCATCGCCTTTTGCCCTGTCCCGTCCTGCCGTCCGCGGCGCCGCTGCGCCTGCGCCCGCTCTCCGCGGCCCTTCAAAATCTGAACCGCGCCAGAAATTGAAACTGCCGCATCTGCCCCACTGAAGTCACCTCGCCAAAGGTCGGCGCGCCATACGTCGTGTCGATCCCCGAATACTGCACCGTGTTGAACACGTTGTTGATCGTCGCCCGGATCTCCATGCTCCGCGTCTCCCCAAGCTGCATCGTCTTTGCCAGCGCCATGTTGTTGCTCACCGTTCCCGGACCTTCAATCGATGTCCGCGGCGCGCTCCCGAAGTAGTCGCAGAATCCCGATGTCGCCGACGGCGGTGCATACGCCGCCGTGTTAAACCATGCCCGCAGCCGGCCTCCGCCCGCCGTCGGCGATTGGCCCGGCACCAGGTTCGGACGCAGCGCCCCTGCGTTGCCGCACTCCACCCCCTGCGCCGTCGGCTCGAATCCCGGCGAAATCCACCCCCCGGATGCAAACGTAAAGCTGCCCGACACTGAAAATCCCTCCAGAATATGCGCGCCCGTTCCCGACGTGATCCAGTATTTGTCCGGACCGAACGGCAGCTCGAAAAGATACGTGCCGCTCACCTGATGCCGGCGGTCCAGCACCGAGTGGCCCTCCTCCGCCGCCAGATCCTGCCAGTCCTGCACCACCGCGCCCGCGCTGCCGTTCACTGAGCTCGCGTCGTCAATCGCGTGTCCGTACTGGTAATTGGCTCCCAGCGCCACTCCATGTTGCAGCTGCTTGTTCAGCCGCACCGTCGCCTGGTTGTCTTTGTAGTACGCCTCCGCCTCCTCGTAGTCGAACACCTGCGAGCTCGGGTCGGTGCTCGTGCTCGTCGGCAGCGCGCGCGGCGCAAGTTTCACGTCCAGGTGATTTGACCGCGCCCCGTTGTACCCCAGGTTCATCACCATCCCCAGCGGCAGCCTCCGCTGCAGATCCAGGTTCCACGCCATCACATACGGCAGCCCGTAATGCGGATTCAATGCATAATTCCCGACCGACGCCGCTGCCGGAAACCCGTTCTGCAGCGTAAAGCAGTTGTTCGTCTGCACGCAGGCCGTCGACGGCGCGTTGCCCGCCGCCTCCTGGTTCGTCTGCTCGTTCGTGAACGGCGGCTGGTGCGCCATCGTGGTCGCAAACGTCGCGTATTCGCCCACCGTGTAAT
>JAKCDN010000189.1 GCA_021841795.1 Acidobacteriota bacterium
TTGAACGTGCTGATTGCACTGGCCGACCCAGAGCACATTCATCGCCAAAAGGCTGAGCGTTGGTTTCTCTCGGCTGGCAAGGAGGACTGGGGCATCTGCCCGCTGACCGAAGCGGGCTTCATCCGCGTTGTAACGAATCCCGCGATGCGGCCGGCCGCGGTGACGCGGGAGAGAGCGATCGCGATCCTACAAGCTCTCATGGCGCATCCCGGCTGCCGTTACTGGCCCATTACGAATGCGGAAAGCTGGGTTGCTCTGACGGCACCGTTCGCGTCGCGCATCTCGGGCCACCACCAAGTGGCTGACGCTTATCTGCTGGGGTTGGCTATTAAGAATGACGGCGTCCTGGTGACATTCGATCGCGACCTAAAATACCTGGCCGGGCCGGACTATGCCGACAACCTTACGATCCTTGCATAGCGTCGAGGGGTCTGCTTATACCGTATATGCGCCCACCCGCATCTCTTTTGTGGTCAGCTCATCGCATTGGCGGTCCAGCGTTTCATACGCGCTGTCATGGGCTCTGCGGAAGGCGCGGAAGGCCTCTTCGCTGGTCCAGCGGTCTATGGTGAGGTAGTTGCCCGGAATATAAGCATCGTGGAGCAGCTCTGTGCCTTTGTAGTCAGCCGATGCGCCGAAGAGCTGTGCCCAGGCGCCATCAGGGCGATAAGCTGCCTCAAAGGCAGCCACTTTGTCCTCTGCAATCTCAAACTGCCATATCACCACAAACATGCGGTCCCATTCCTGGGTCTATGGTAGCGCAACAGCGGACGAGCCAGAAGGAGGGTATTGCTGGGGCGCAGGCGGGCGGGAGTGGTAGTACCGAATAATGGAATACCGTCTCTTTTCAGAGCGCATACTTAGCTTGGGCTGTACCGTCAGGAGTGACCTTCCCCCGGTGGTCTCCCGATAGCCGCTCCGGCTGTTCAGCTTCACAAGCTATTGTTCGCTCAGGGTGTTTTATTGGGTCTGAGGCCCATGGGAAACTGACCTGTGCGGGGCTTCGATCGGCGTAGAATTCGGATGGGGATCGATGCATTATCCTGCCACCGAGCTGCGCCGCTGTAATTGTTCCGTGAAGAATGCTTACCACGAATCTATGTGAGGGATCTATGAAGGCTCGCTATCCTGGCATCCGAATTACCGCGAACGGAAATCAACTGGTTTCGTACCACACGGAAACCCGCATCGCCGACGCAGGCGTGTTTTATCCGATTACGCCATCGACGGAAGGCGGCGAGCTGTTTCAGCAGGCTTATGCCGAGGGACACCTGAACGTATTCGGTGGCAACACGCTGGCCATCGAGACGGAGGGCGAACACGCGGCCCAGGGCGGAGCCATTGCGCACTCGGTGTGCGGAAAGCGCGTGGTGAATTTCACGTCAGGTCAGGGTGTTGTCTACGGGGTGGAGCAGTACTATCACGCGCCGGGCAAAGGCTCGACTATGGTGCTCGAGGTGGGAGCGCGCGCGCTCACCAAGCACGCGCTGAATGTCCACTGCGGGCACGACGATATTTACGGGGCGCTTGACACGGGCTGGATCATGCTGTTCGGCAAGGATGCGCAGCAGGCCGCAGACCAGGCGCTGATTCTGCGCCGGGTGACGGAGCTTGCGCTCACGCCGGGCATGAACATTATGGACGGTTTTTTGACGACGCACCTGGAGCGGACTTTCTACAAGCATGAGTCAGAGCTGATTCGGGAGTTCCTGGGCGCGCCAGATGACATTATCGAGTGCCCGACAGAGGCGCAGCGCACATTGTTCGGGGCCACGCGCCGCCGCGTGCCCAAGATGATGGATCTGACCAATCCTGTGCTGCTTGGTCCGGTGCAGAACCAGGAGCACTACATGCAGGGAGTGATCGCGCGGCGAAACAACTTTGCCGAACCGATCCTGATGTTCCTGGAAGAGTCCTACAGCAAGTTTGCCGAGCTGACCGGCCGGCGTTATGGCCTGATCAGCGAGCACAAGACGGCGGATGCGGAGACGGTTTTTGTTTCGTTGGGCTCGGCGGCGGAGAACATCGAAGCGGCGGTTGACTATCTGCGCCAAACGCGGAATGCGAGCGTGGGCTCTGTCCATATCAATGTGATCCGGCCGTTCCCGCAGGCCGCTCTGGTGAATGCGCTTAAGGGCAAGAAGAACGTAATTATTTTGGAGCGCACCGACGAGCCGCTGGCAGGGGACAATCCGTTGGGCCGCGACATCCGCACGGCGTTTTCGAAGGCCGTGCAGGGAACCGAGGGCCTGCCTAAGGTTGAACTGGTTCAGGTTCCGCGCTTTTTCGGAGGCTGCTACGGGCTGGGCTCGCGCGACTTCCGGCCCGAGCACGTTATCGGCGCCTACGAGTATGCGGCGGAGGGCCGCGCGCGCACGGACGGGAAGACCGCGGCGGAGGGTGTGAATTACTTTGTCGCGGGAGTCGATCATCCGTACAGCGTGATCGCCGACGAGATGCCGTCGCTGTTGCCCGAGGGCGCGGTGGCGGTTCGGTTCCACTCGATTGGCGGATGGGGCGCGATCACAACGGGCAAGAATCTGGGCGCGATTCTGGGCGACCTGAACGATCTGCTTTACGAGCGCGACCATCTGGTGGACGAGCTGGGCAATCCCAAGGAAGTGATCCACGTCAGCGCCAATCCGAAGTACGGTTCGGAGAAGAAGGGCGCGCCCACGAGCTACTTTCTGGTAGCGGCAAAGGAGCGCATCCGGGTGAATTGCGACCTGCGCCATGTGACGGTGGTGCTTTGCTGCGATCCCAAGGCGTTTACGCACACTAACCCGCTGGACGGAATCCAGGAGGGCGGATGCCTGGTGTGGGAGTCCGACGTGGACGGGGAGCGCGCGTGGCAAAACCTGCCGATCTGGGCGCGGAAGCAGATTATCGAGAAGAAGATTCGCGTGTTCACGCTGCCAGGCTTCGACATTGCGCGTAAAGCCACAGACCGCGCAGACCTGCAACTGCGCATGCAGGGCAACGCTTTTCTGGGCGCGTTTTTCGCCGTCAGCACGCTGCTGGCAGAATTCGGCATTACCGCGGAACAGTACCGCGACGTTGTTCTGAAGCAGTATCAGAAGAAGTTCGGCAAGTTCGGCGAGGCGGTGGTGCAGTCGAACATGGAAGTGATGCTGCAGGGCTTCGAACGGGTGAAGGAGATTGCGATCGGCGCAATCACGGCGGCCGATCGCTCGAGCCTGCGCGGAGATGCGCTGCTGCCGATATTTGAAGAGGTTGCGGTTCCGGAGTTTGCCGAGGCCGCTTGCAGCACCGGTGCCGGATGCCGTTCGCATGCCGCGCCGGCCGGGCAGGGACCGCGCGCGCCGATAGCTTCGATCAGCGCATTCGATGCCGAGTTCCGCTCGCACATGGGCTACAACCAGCCGGCCACACCGCTGGCGGCCATGGGCTTGATCGCCGCGGCTACGGGCGATACGGCTTCGAAGTACGTTGCGCGCCGCGAGACGCCGCTCTACATTCCGGAAAATTGCACGCAGTGCATGGAGTGCATCAGCGTGTGTCCGGATACGGCGCTGCCCAACTGCTCGCAGGATCTGAGCACGGTACTCGGCACGGCGGTTATGCGCTATGTTTCCGATCCGGCGGAGCGCCGCAAGATGCTGGACAAGCTGCCCGAGATCGAGAAGCTCGCGCGGCAGCGGATGCTGGCCGAGATGAAGCAGGGAACGCCGCTGCCGAAGATCGTGCGCGAAGTGACGGAGAGCGTAGACGGAATCTCAGCTCGGGCCAAGGAAGAGTTCTTCAGCATTATCGCGAAGGTGCCGATGGCGTATCAGAAGGTCAACGCCATTTTCTCATCGCCGGAGCGCAAGCAGGCCGGCTCGGGCGGCATTTTTTCGATCTTTGTTTCGGATCTGTGCAAGGGGTGCGCGGCCTGCGTGACGGCTTGCGGCGATCATCAGGCACTGAAGATGGTGCAGGAGACGGAAGATGTGAACGCCGAGCACGAAACGGGAACGGCCTTCCTGGATCTGCTGCCGGATACTTCGCAGAAGTATCTCGGTCTTTTCAATGGCGCGAATCCCGCTGACTCAAAGACAGCGACCCTGCGCAACATGCTGATGGTGCGGACGAACTACGACGCGCTGGTGTCCGGCGACGGCGCCTGCGCGGGCTGCGGCGAAAAGAGCGTGCTGCGGTCGATTGCGGCGGTTACCGAAGCCTACATGCGCCCGATCTTCCACGCGAAGAGCGACCGTTTCCTGGCCAAGGCCGGGGAGTTGGAAAAGATCGGCGCCGCGAAGATGGCAGCGCTCAAGGAGAGCAACCCCGCCGAGTACGCTCTGCTGCGCCAGACGATCGAGCACACGGTGATGGGTCTGGGCGGCGAAGACGAGAAGGACACGAAGGCGCGCATCGCGGAGTACGAAAAGGAACACGGCGCGATCAGCGACGCGCAACTGGCGGAAGCGATTGCCGCGGTGCTGCTGACGGAAGCGTTCAATCACAAGAACCTGCAGCCCATCGACGGACGGCTGGCCAATGGCATGAGCGTGATGGCAATGGCCGCGCACACGGGCTGCAACACGGTCTACGGATCAACCTCGCCCAACAATCCGCATCCTTATCCCTGGATGAATTCGCTCTTCCAGGACGGCATTACGGTGGGTTGGCTGATGGGCGAGAGCTTCATTGTGGATCACGCACGGCGCTCGGTGCTTCCGGAGCGGCTGGCGGATGTGGTTCTCGGCGGCAAGGGCGTGAGCGAAGAGCAGTACTATCACTTCACTCACTTCACCGACGCCCTGATGACCGACCAGGAGATCCGCGAGTTGCCGAAGGTCTGGGTTGTGGGCGGCGACGGTGGCATGGGCGACATCGGCTACCAGAACATGTCGAAGGTGATTCTGCAGAACCGGCCCAATGTGAAGGCGCTGATGCTGGATACGCAGGTCTACTCGAACACCGGAGGCCAGAACTCCGATTCGACGCCGATGCTGGGCGGCAACGACATGAACGTCTTCGGTGCTGCGACACAGGGCAAGAATACAGAGAAGAAAACGGTGGCTGAGACCTTCCTGGCCGGACACGGATCGCCGTTTGTGGCGCAGGTGTCAATGGCCAACGCGCCGAAGCTCTATCGCGCCATTCTCGACGGACTGGAGTACCGCGGCACCATGTTCCTGCAGGCCTTTACGACCTGCCAGCCGGAACACGGTGTGGCCGACGACATGGCTCTGCACCAGGCGCAGCGGGTACGCGATTCGCGCGGCGTTCCGGAGTTTGTCTTCAATCCGCGGCTCGGTGAGAGCTACCAGGAGGCGCTCGACATCAAGGGCAATCCTTCGATCGATCTGGACTGGTACGAGACCAAATCGAAGGCGACGGGCGAGACCGTTCGCTACACGGTGGCGCACTGGTGCACGACGGAAGCGCGGTTCCGCAATCATGTGAAGAAGATCAAGCCGGAACAGGCGGAGAAGCTGCTTCCCCTGGACAACATGCTGGTGCGGATTTCGCAGCAGGACGTGGTCTATCGCTACTACCTGAATCCGGAGCACCGCAGCTTCATTCCCGATTTCGGCGTTTACATTGCAGTGTCGGATGAGGGCGGCAAGAGCACATATTACGCGCTCAGCCGTCAATTGGTGATGTTCTGCGTAGAGCGGCGCAAGGCGTGGCGGATGCTGCAATCGAAGGCGGGCATTACGAACCGCGAGTACCTGGCGCAGAAGGCGATTCTGGCCGACGTCGATGCGGGCAAGATCGCGAAGGAAGAGTTCTTCGCGCATGCGCAGGAGATGCTGGCGGAGAAGCTGGGAAAAGCGGTAATGGCGAAGGCGTAAGATCGCGCGGACGTGGACTGACCGGCCGGATTACAGGCCGGTCAATCTTGCGTGCAGAGCACGTCGTAGTTGTAGTTGATGAGCACTTTCCTGATGTCTGAGGGGAGCCTGGGCAACTGCACGGTCTGATCGACGGTGTTGGTTCCGTGAATCCGGATGCCGCCCAGGCGCAGAACCTGGCCATTGGCCAACTGCAAGTAGACGGGTACCGTGTTGGCGAACCTGGCGTCGACACCCGACTCGGTCAGGGTAAAGTGCACCTTCCATCCGCCGCCGCTGGGCGTGGCGTCGCCCGCGAAGTTATAGTGGGGCAGATCGGTACCGTAGACATACTCGCGGAAGAACCAGTCCATGTTGTGCGTGCCATCGAGGTCCATCGGCGGGCTCATGTGTTTTTCCACAATGGTCTTGAAGTCCTCGGTGGTGGCGGCGCGCAGCCGGTAGGTATTGACGAAGTCCTGCATGGTTTCCTTGAAGCGCGCGTCGCCGTCTTTGGAGCTCCACATCATCATTCGGATCAT
>JAKCDN010000190.1 GCA_021841795.1 Acidobacteriota bacterium
GTGGCGCTGAAGAAGACCCTGATTGCGGGAACCGATCCGGTGGCGATCGACGCCTATGCGGCCAAGGCGTACTGGAATCTGGATGCCGGGCAGATGCCTTATCTGGCGATGGCGGCGGCGCGAGGGCTGGGAACGGTGGACTTTGCATCGCTGCCCGTGAAGGTGAGCCAACTGAGCTAGAGCCAGAGAAGGATTCCTCGATTGAAAATACAGGCTGCGCGGAGCGGGGGCGCAACGTGCTGCTTACAAAGCACGACAACGGTATGACGTTGTCTTACGTTGTGGCAGACGGGACGTGGAACCATGCCACGACGGTTGGGGATCTTGGAGACGATGACGCGCCAGGTGGCCGCGACGGGGAACTCGTCCTCGAATCGGGGTTGGGCTGCGGGTATTGTCTTCGGATCGCCGCGATACCAGAGCGGCTTTAGCCTGAGTCTCTTCGCGCGGGGTTCTGGTTTGCGGGCCGGAGGTGTCTTACCTGTCTTACATGCCTTACGCCGGCGATTGCCTTGCGGCCAGAGCCTGATGGTCCCGTTGTGATCGTCGCGCTGCAAGTTTTTGCTCGCAATCTACGGCAATTCCCGGTTAATGCAGCCGTTTTCGATTGCGAGCCATGTCGCGGCTGCTTGGGTCGCGTCGACTGGAGCGCTGTGGCGTCAGGATACGGCTGCGCAGGAATTGCGCGCCTCCAGAAGGAAAATGGGATGGGGCGCGGTGGGCCGGGTATTACCGCTGCGGTTGGCCGGCGGCTGGGCGCAAGGGACAGGCAGATGTGCAGCGGATAGGGATGGGGCGCCTGATTTTGCGGCGCCCCATGGGTTTTTTGAGGCTACTGGGAGTTGGCGCCTGATCCCGAAGGCGGAGGGGTACCGGACGAGGATCCGCTGGATGCGGGGCCGGCGGACGAGGCGCCGCCTGCGCCGTTCTGCGAGTCTCCCGATTGTGGCAGCGGCGTGATGACGATGTCGTCGGCCTCCGATTGGACAACCTTCACCGCACCGCAGTCGCTGTTGATGCCGGCAGGGTCGAAGCGGCAGCCGTAGAGGTCATCTCTGGGGACGGCACAATCGCCTTCATGCAACTCGGTGACCCACCAGCCTGAGCCTGCAGGACGTTTGCGGGTATTGCCTTTGGCGTAGACGGCCATGAGGGTGGAGCCGGTGGCCGTTTCACCGTTGCCGCAGGTAAAGGTGCGATCGTTGCTGACATAGAGAATCTTGTCGTGATTGTCCCAGGCTTCGTCGACGAGGACGGGGTTGCCGGAGCTGTCAACATCCATTTGTTCAGCCCAGAAGGAACGCTGGTGCGGGTTGCCGTTGATGTGTACGGTTGCCTTGCCTTTGCCGAAGGTTTCGGTATCAGGTTTTTTACTGGCCTGCGGACCTGGCTTAGGGGCCTCAGCCTTGGCCTGGACGGCAGGCGCTGCTTTGATGTTGGGCACGGACGGGGCGGGTTTGGGAGCCGGTTGATTGGCGCCTTCCTCGGGTTTGGGAGATTGCTTGCAGGCACTGGCCAGCAGGGCCAGAGCAGTGATGAAGGTGACGACGACTGAACTTCCTGGGCGAATCTTCATATCTTTATTGGACCTCGTGCCTGATTTTTGAGATGGAGACGCAGATGAGCCCTGCATCGCGTGGCTGATCGAACTGGCCGAGAGCTTGGATGCGTTATGGCGCGGCGGGGATGTGCGGATGCTGCATTTCCCTTTTCAGGCAGGCCTGGCCGAGGAGGAAAGGGCGTGCTGCCCGCTGGGGGGAGATCGGAAGTTGAGGGTCGTGCCTTGGGATTGAAGGGAAGGAGGGATGTTTTGAGGGAAGGCCTTTGGGAAATGGAGTATTACGGCCTGTGGCCCGGCATGCGGCGAGGGGTAAGCTGCGAAGAGTCAGAAGCGGAGCAGGTAGCTGAGCTTGACGTAGATGGTTTTTCCATCGTTCATGAGCGAGGAGCCGGACGGGGGCAGGATGGGGTCGAGGGGGTTGCAATCGCCACTGGTTTCGCGGGTGCATAGAGCGCGGTCGATGTTGGCGAAGTTGCCGATATAACCGAAATACAGTGCGGTGCCGGGGTGGGGCATGTAAGTGAAGAGGAAGTCGCCGAAGAGGGATTTTGAGTTTGTCAGGTCGGTAAGGTCGGGGTGGGGCAGCGTGGCGATGTACTGGCCGATGAGGCTGAAGGAGGCCGCCTGGGTGAGCTGGTAATTCCAGCGCGAGATCAGCTCGTGATTGTCGTAGACATCTTCGCCGGTGGCGAGGCTGGTGAAGTGGGTGTAGACATAGTTGTTTTGCAGATCGAGGCCGGAGGCGGGTTTGAGCTCAAGGCTCATGCTGGGAGATGAGAGCTGGACGGGCGCCGGCCCCTGGCCGGACGGCGGCGAGTAGTTGACAACCGCGCCCTGGCTGTATCCGCCGCTCATGGCGATGTAAGGCGTGGGGTCTGAGTTCAGGCTGATGCCTTCGGTGTGGCTATGCCACTCGATGTTGTTCTGCAGGGCGGAGTAGTCGATGGGGCGCAGGCGGTCCTGGCCAAGGTTGAGAAAGGCGGAGAGGCTGGTGTTGTGACTGAAGGTGACGAAGTATGAGGGCGAGAAGTAGTAGTCGAGAGGCAGGCCCGTGTGGTCCCAGATGCGCTCGGTGTAGATGTTGGGGCCGTGCGAGAGGATGGGGCCGCTGGAGGGGCGGAAGACGTAACCGATGTGGCCGTTGGGCTCGCGGACGTCAGGACGCTGGAAGAATCCGGTGTCGGTAACGAAGCCTGCGGCGGTATCGCTGTACTGCACCCACCAGTTCCAGTGCAGGTCACTGTAGCTGACTTGTTGCATCCATGCCTGGCCGCTGCAGGTGAGCGCGAGAGTTTCACAGGACTGCTCGCCGGCGGTTGAGTTGCTGAGGTTGCGGGTTTCCGAGGTGACACCCTGCGCGGTGACGGTCCAGCGATTGCGCAGGCGAAGGCGGTAGTCGAAGCCGCCATTGCGATTGAAAGAGCCCTGGAACTCCCGATCGGCGAAGATGAAGCCCGCATTCGAGAGGGAACCGAGATCGCGGTTGATGCGTCCTACCCAGAACTGAGCGCGCTGCCCGAAGATTGGGTTGCCTTGCGGGACGGAGAGGCCGGGGCTGCGATCGTCCACGCCGAGCAAGCCGGCTGCCCAGCGGCCCATTTTGCCAGTAAGCCGGGCGCCAAACTGTGGCTGGAGAATGTTGTCTGTGTAGTAGAGATTGATGGGCGTCATGAAGTAGCTGCTGTTCTCAATGAAGAACGGCCGCACCTCGGCAAAGTAGGGCGGGAAGCGCTGGTTGGGGGCAGCGGGGTTGTCGATGCCGACCTGGCTGAAGTCCGGATTCATTGTGGTGTCGAGGACGAGGCTGTTGCGCAGGATGAACTTGGCATCGAGGCCGCCGTAGCCCTGCAGGCGCTTGTGCTGGAAGAAGGGATCGACGGGATTGACGGTGTTTAGCTGGCGGAGATTGCGGGCGAGGGCGTATGGCTCGAGCTGGAGGTTCTGACCGTGCGCCACGTCGCCGAAGCCTTCGATCTCCATGTCCTGTGAAAGGCGGCCGGCGATGTTGTGATTGCTGCGCGGCCAATAGTCGTTTTCGTTTGCATGAGCGATGTAGCGCTTGAGGATGATTCCCCAGGTGCGCATCTGGCCGGGCGCGGCTTTGATGAAGTAGAGGCTGGCGAAGGGAATGCGCATCAAGACAACGTAGCCTGAATGTGTGCGCTTGCCCCATGTATCCCACACGGTGTCGAAGGAGAAATCGTAGCCGCTCTGTTCGCTGTACATGGCGTCGGCCTGGATGCCGAGCGGGTTGCTTTCGAAGACAAAGGCGCGGCGCTCGTCGTGGAAGGTATCGAGCATGACGCGGACATAGTCATCGTCGGAGAGCGTGTCGCGAGCCAGCATGTGGGCGCGGACCAAGGATGGGCTGTGGTCGCTGCAGACGAAGGCGATGAAGATATAAGAGTGCGTATAACCGAGGAAGGCGGTCGTCGGCTGGCTCGGCGGCTCGCCGTCTTCAGGGTAGCGCTGCACGAAGGTGTCAACGCGCAGCATCTGGCGCGCGCCGCCGGAGAGGTTTGCGCCAAGGAAGTCGGCGAGGCGGGGGGCGATGTTGAGACGGGGGATGAGGATGTGCCCGGCATGCAGCGAGATGCCGCCTGCCGGGGCAGCTGGATCCGCGGCCATGGCGGCGGGCAATGGGGCTTCAGGGACAGCCGATCCTGTTCCAGATGCGGCCCTCGCCCCGGAGGCGATGCACAGCGCAGCCAGGAATGCAATCGAATAGAACCTTTGGGCAACAAAAGAAAACATAAACAATGCAGGACGGTCAAAATTTAAGCTTCTGTTATTAGACGTTCGACGATTGCCACGGCTAGCGAGGAAAACAACCTCTTCACCACAGTTTAAAGCCAGAAGCCGCCGGCTGCGTGGCCGTGCCAGGTTGCCGACGGCGTGAATTGCCGGCGCGGACGAGGTTGAGGGAGCGATCCATGGCAGGCGCGAAAGAGAGCTTTCCGCTGCCGCAGGTGGTTGGCGACGTTTGCGCAGAGCGGCGTTGCCGCAAGCTGATGAAAGTGCGTTAAAGCTATACGGCCCGGCACTATACTGTGCGCATGGCGATGTCGGCGAATGAGATTGTCGCGCTGTTGATCGCGGTGAGTTTTGCCGCGGGGCTGAACGTGTATGCCACGGTGGCGACGCTGGGCCTGCTGGGTCATACGCATTGGCTGGCGCTGCCGGCGGCTCTGCATCTGTTGACCGACTGGTGGGTGATTGCCGCCGCGGCGGCGCTGTTTATGGCGGATTTTTTCGCGGACAAGATTCCGGCGCTGGACCTGGTATGGAACGCTCTGCATACATTTATCCGCGTGCCGGTGGCGGCGCTGATGGCATATGAAGCGACCGCGACGCTGTCGCCTGGAGAACAATTGGCGACGACGCTTGCGGGAGCGATGATTGCGTTGATCGCACATGGCGGCAAAACCGCAGTACGGGCGGCAGTGACACCCTCTCCGGAGCCGTTTTCGAATATCGCGCTGAGCACGGGCGAAAGCGCACTGGCGATATTCCTCACATGGCTTTCGACGTGGAAACCGTATGTGGCGGCTACGATCGCATGCACTCTGCTGCTGATTACTCTGCTGCTGGCGCGGTGGGTATTGCGCAAGCTTAACTGCATATTCCGCCGTCGGACACAAGCTGCCGGATGAGCTGGAGATCCATTACAGATTGCCGGCAGCGTCTTCGCGTGCCTGCAGTTGCACGGCGCCGGCGGCGGAGTGCGCCAGGTTGGCTGCCGGTTGCGTCTGACCGGTGGCGTGGATTGTGCCCTTTAATACGGCGTGCTTGTGCATCGATGTGAAGACGAGCAGCAGGGCAACTGCCAGAGCGGCGGCGACCAGCATCAGTCCGGCGACCTTCTCGGGGTGCGTTGTGGATTGGTGCGCGGGGGAATGGCCGGTTGAGCCCATGAATCACCTCTCACTATTTGGATGCAAAAGCGCGGCAGGATGGAGCCCGGCGCTTATGATGGCTTTTGATGGCGCCGGGCAGTGACCGGAAGTGATGGATTGTGCGGCATTTCCAGCAGGAGGGGGCATGGCCCCGGAAAGAGAATGCGACGATGGAAGTCTTGAGGTGGATGGCGGCGGTGGTGCTGGGCTTACTGGCGATGCGAGCAGGCGCGGAGACGCAACGGACAGTATGGGCCAATGATTTTGGCGCGAAGGGTGATGGGACGACGCTGAATACAGAGGCTATCCAAAAGGCGATTGATGCCGCCGCCGCTGTGCATGGGAAGGTGACGCTGAAGCCCGGTGTTTACTTGACGGGATCGGTGTTTTTGAAGAGCGGCGTAACGCTCGATGTGGCCGACGGCGTGACCCTGCTGGGATCGGAGCAGCTGAAAGACTATCCCATGCTCCCGACGCGCGTGGCGGGGATTGAGATGACGTGGCCGTCTGCGCTGGTGAATGTGCGCGACCAGAACGATGTAAAAATTGTGGGCAAGGGGACGATTGATGGCGACGGGCCGGTGTGGTGGAAGTCCTATTGGGATTTGAGGGCTAAGTATGAGCCGCAGGGGCTGCGCTGGGCCGCCGATTACGATGCGCGCCGGCCGCGCCTGCTGCTGATCCAGAACTCGGAACATGTGGAACTGGGCGGCGGAATTTTGCTTCGGCGGTCGGGGTTCTGGACGGTGCAGATTTTGTACTCGCGCGCGGTGCATGTTGACGGCGTGACGATCCGAAACAACGAGGGCGGGCGCGGGCCGTCGACCGACGGGATTGATATCGACTCGTCG
>JAKCDN010000191.1 GCA_021841795.1 Acidobacteriota bacterium
GGCCGGCCGTGGACGTACCGGCACCCTCCCATCGATTAGCATTGCAGTATGCCGATCCCTGAACGCCTGAAACCTGCGTTCGTTTCAACGCGCGCCGCAGAGCCTGACTGGACCGAAGAAGCACGCAAACGCCTGATCGTCGCACTCGATGTGCCGGATGCGCGGTCTGCGGAAGCGACGGCTGACCGTCTGGCAGGCGTCTGCAAGTGGTTCAAAGTGGGCCTGGAGCTGTTCAGCGCGGCAGGCCCGGATGTGGTTCAGGCGCTGGCTTCGCGTGGGCATTCGGTGTTCCTCGATCTCAAGTTCCACGATATTCCCAACACCGTCGCGGGCGCAGTGCGCTCTGCGGCGCGGCTGGGAGCGCGCATGATGACAGTGCACGCCGCCGGAGGACCGGCCATGCTGACCGCGGCCCGCACGGCAATTGCGGGCCTGCATGATGCGCCGGAGCTGCTGGCCGTGACTGTGCTCACCAGCATGGACGCCGCGCAACTGGCCGCGGCCGGCGTGCAACGCACCCCGGCCGAGCAGGTGTCGCTGCTGGCCCGCATGGGCTGCGAGGCAGGATTGCGGGGCTTCGTCTGCTCACCACAGGAGGTGGCCGCGGTGCGCACGCTCACCGGGCCTGAGGGCGTTCTTGTGGTGCCGGGAATTCGCCCGGCAGGCTCCGATGCCGGCGACCAGAAGCGCCTGGCCACCCCCTCCGCCGCGCTGCGTGATGGAGCCAGTTACCTGGTGGTCGGCCGTCCGATCACCCAGGCCGCCGATCCTGTTGGAGCCGCAGACGCGATTGTCGCGGAGATGGCTGCGGCCCTTGCGGTGTAATGGCATGCGTCCGCCGGCCACTGGACCGCGGTTCGGGCGGCGCGGACAGCCGGAACCAAAATAAGCGCCTGAAAAACAATGCGCCGGCCACTCTGTGCGGCACGTGAAAAAGCCCGGCGGGATGGCCGGGCTTTTCGTATTCGCAGCTCAAGCTGAGCTTAGAGTTTTTCGTAGAAGTCGCACGCAGAGCACGAGATATAAACTCCTCCCGGCACGCCGCGCTCGCGGTCCTTGACGCGCTTGACGATGCGCGTGGGTTTCGAGCACTTGGGGCAGTCTGTGGACTTCGTCGTGTCCATCATCTTCTTGCGGTCGCCGGTCTTGGCAATTTTGGCCATGGTCGGGTGTTTCTCCTTTTGGGATTGTCTCTGCTCACGTCCACCGGTGGAGGACGGCTTCAACGGCGCGGTGCTGGCTCGACTCCGGGCGCGGTGAACTGCGCGGAGCCGGCATGACTCGCTGTTATCAGTCTATACGAGATGCATTGCGCACCGGCTGCTCTTTTGCGAATCCGCCAGGGCAATCTCATTGGCAGCCGAGTTGAACCGGAGTCGGCACTTCCGCAAGGGATTTGTCATGACATGAAGTTCTTTGCAGGGGGATTTCATGGCGAGCGAAGCGATTCTGAAGCCGTTTCGTTTGTATGGGAGGGTGTTGAAGATCCGCGTAACGGCAATGCCGCGCTGCATGAATTTCACGAGCTGAGGGTGATGGCTTGAAGGCTCCCTTGCGTGGCAAGTGCAAATGCGCGGGTTGCTGACCACTTCCTCGACGAGCTATTGGAGATGTTTTGAAATGCGCTTGCCTTGCCGGGCAGGCATCGGCTGTCGCTTTGCGCGGCTTCTTGATGCTACCCTGTTGGTATTGTGATGTTTTCGTGCTCACGTCTCTCACCTGCTGCGTGCGCCTGGGTTATCGGCTACGAGTCGATTTTGGCGGTGTGAGGAACGGTGAGGGGAAAGTTTTGTCAATGTCTGCAAGTTTCTCATTCTAAAAGTGGCCCCGTAGCTCAGGTGGATAGAGCAGCAGTTTCCTAAACTGCGTGTCGGAAGTTCGAATCTTCCCGGGGTCACCACCTTTTTTATGCTATTCAGACCTCGCCATCCATCGCACCCTCCGCGTTTTTGCACGGTCGGCTTGACGACACGGCTACATCGGGTTTGCAATTCGGAGCGATTCAGTCTATATTATGTGCATGGACATGAAGGCCTGTTGTCGGTGCTGTACGCGTGCTGTGCGCGTGGCACTGGCAGTGTCGGTCTGAGTCCAGAGATCTTAGTCCGGCTTCCCGATGCCCGCGACAGCTTTAAGCTGACGCGGGCATTCCATTTTTGCAGCAAAAACATTTTACGGATAAAGGAAAACGATGAGCCAGGTTGCGCAGAAAGAGACAAAAGCCCAACGCATGGAGCGCCTGAAGCGCGAGAAGAATCCCTGGGAGGCCTTTGACGAGGTTCGTCAGTTCGCGCGGGAGGGACGAGCCAGCGTATTGCCGGAGTGGGCTTCAGCGTACTTCAAGTGGTGGGGGATTTACACCCAGGGCGACGGAGTCGGCGCTACCGGCGGAAAGGGCGGCGAGGGTCTGGCGTCGGACTGGTTCATGATGCGCATCGGCATTCCGAACGGCATCGTCTCTTCCAGCCAGCTTCGTGTTATTGGAGGGCTTACCCGGAAGTATGCGCGCAATCTGGCCGATATCACGGTGCGGCAGAATATTCAGCTGCACTGGCTGAGCATCGAGTCACTGCCGGAGGTGGTGGACGCGCTCGACGCGATCGGATTTTCTCCTAAAGGCGCATGCGGCGACGTGGTGCGCAACGTGACAGGCTGCCCGCTGGCCGGGGTTGCGGCCGATGAATTGATTGATGCCTCGCCAATCGCGCGCCAGGTTGCGCGTCATCTGACGGCCAATCCGGAGTTCTATAACTTGCCGCGCAAGTTCAAGATCTCGGTTACGGGTTGCCCCTCGTGGTGCTGCTATCCGGAGATCAACGATATTGCGTTGACGCCGGTGGAGCGCGATGGCGAGGTGGGCTTCGCACTGCGCGTGGGCGGCGGCCTGTCCAATGAGCCGCATCTGGCGGTGCGTCTGGACGCGTTTGTCCGCCCCGAGCAGGCTCTGCGCGTGACGCAGGGCGTGGCGGAGATCTTCCGCGACCAGCAGGGTTTGCGGGAGAGCCGCGAGCGGGCGCGCTTGAAGTACCTGTTCACGCGCGAGGGCTGGACGCCGGAGAGCTTTCTGGACGAGCTGAACAAGCGGCTTGGATTCAAGCTGGATCCCGGAGTGCCGGAGACGATTCCGGACGAGAGTCTGCGGGACCATGTGGGCGTGCATCCGCAGCGCCAGCCCGGGCTGGCCTATGTGGGCGCATCGGTGCTGCGCGGCCGCATGAGCGGGGAGCAACTGGAGGCCGCGGCAGAGCTGGCCGAGCGCTTTGGCAGCGGCTCACTGCGGGCGACGGTGGCCCAGAATCTTGTGATTGTCGATGTGCCGTATGCGAAGACGGGCGCACTGGCGCGCGAGCTGGGGCAGATCGGGCTGCCTGTAGAGGCCACGCCGTTCTGGCGCGGCGCGATTGCGTGCACGGGGACCGAGTTCTGCAAGCTGGCCATTACGGAGACGAAGGGCTTCACGCGCTGGCTGGTCGATGAGCTGGAGGAGCGGCTGCCGGGATTCGATCAGCAACTGAAGCTGCACGTGACCGGCTGCCCCAACGGCTGCGGCCAGCACTGGATTGCCGATATCGGACTTGAGGGCAAGAAGATCAAGTATGAGGGCAAGCTGACGGACGCCTACTATTTCTGCCTGGGCGGCGCGGTGGGCGAATTTGCCGGGGTGTCACGGCCGGTGGGCTATCGTTGCCCGGCGCCGCTGGTGCCGGAGGCCATCGAGCGTCTGCTGCGCAACTACATGGGCGGACGCGAACAGCGCGAGAGCCTGCGGTCCTGGTTCGCGCGCCATTCCAACGAAGAGTTGCGTGCACAACTGGCTGGTGAGATTCTGGAACCAGTGGAACGCGATCTGCCGTTGGCGCGGACGCCGCATGCGATGGTGGAGTGAGATGGCCGGCGAGCAGGAACCGGAGAGTGGGTCACTGCTCACAGAGAACCAATCCATATGAGCCTATTGCCAATTTTTTTGAAGCTTGACGGCCGGCCCGGACTGTTGGTGGGCGCGGGCACGGTTGCGCTGGAGAAGATTGGCAGCCTGCTGAAGACGGGCGTGAAGCTGCGCGTGGTTGCGCCGCGGGTGCGGGCGGAGGTGCGGCAACTGGCCATCGATGGCCGGCTGGAACTGGTGGAGCGTGAGTTCCGCCCCTCCGATCTGGATGGCAACCTGATCGTGATCGCCGCCACCGATGTGCCCGAGGTGAACGCGACGGTGTATCGCGAGGCGGTGGCGCGCGGCATTGCGTGCAACAGCGTGGACGATGTTCCCAACTGCGACTTTTACTTCGGGTCGGTGGTGAGCCGGGGCGAGCTGCAGATTGCGATTTCGACGGCGGGCGAGAGCCCGGCGGTGGCGCAGCGGCTGCGGCGGGAGATCGATGAGCAACTGCCTCAGGAGCTGGGCCCGTGGCTGACGCAACTCGGAGAGTTGCGCCGGGAGGTGCTGGCCTCGCAACCGCGCGGCGAAGAGCGCAGGCTGCTGCTGCATGAGCTGGCGCAGCGCGAAATCTGCGACTCCGCGCTGTGCCGGACGCGGCAACTGGCGCGGACGGGCAGAGATCCTGCGCGCACCGGGGCCGGTCGCGTGGCGCTGGTGGGAGCGGGACCGGGCGATCCTGAACTGCTCACGGTGAAGGCGTTGCGGCGGATCGAAACGGCTGATGTGGTGCTTCACGACGACCTGGTTCCGGCGGCGATTCTGGCGCTGGCTCCTGCGGGCGCGGCGACGGTGAATGTAGGCAAGCGCTGCGGTCTCAAGAGCATTACGCAGGAGGAGATCAACGCGTTGATGGTCGAACATGCGCGCGCCGGCCGCAGCGTGGTGCGTCTCAAGAGCGGCGATCCGCTGCTGTTTGGCCGCGCGGCAGAGGAGATGCGAGCGCTCGACGAGGCCGATGTGGCCTATGAGATCGTTCCCGGCGTGTCCGCGGCTTTTGCCGCGGCGGCGGCGCTGGGCTGTTCGCTTACCGACCGCGATTGGGCGTCGCACGTAGTGGTTTCGACGGGGCATCACGCGCAGTCGCACAACAAAGAGGCGTTGCCGGCTGTGGAGTCGGGCACGCGCGTGGTCTATATGCCGGGCCGCGACCTTGCGCTGCTGGCGGCAGAATGGCTGGCTGAAGGGCTGCCCGACGATCTGCCCTGCGCTGTGGTTTCACGCGCCGCGCAGCCGGATCAGCAGGTGGTGCTGACGACGTTGAGCGAACTGAGCCAGGCGCCGGCCGCGGCGGCGCCCAGCCTCTTGTTGGCCGGGTGGGCTTTGCGCAAACTGGACGGGGGGAGCAGGCGCATGCCGGCCGCAGATGCGTATCCTTCCTGGACCTCGCCCACGGAGTGACGAACGGCGGGGAGCCTGAGACCAGAGAAGCCGGAAACGGGACGTAACTGCACCGTGTTTGATCCCGCCTAAATCAGATTCAGAAAGTCTCTGCGATCGAGGCGTATGCCAGGAAAGACACGATCGAGATTCTCGGCGGCGAGGCTTGCGGCGATTACCTCGCCGAGCACCTGACGGAAGTCGGTGGTCAGAGCCAGATCGCGGCCCTGGTTGAGCTGCTCGTTTTCAATGCCAGGCCAGCGGCCGTACACCTTGCCGCCGCGCACCCTTCCACCCAGGACAAACATCGCGTTCGCGTGACCGTGGTCGGTGCCGCCCGTGCCGTTTTCGCGCGCCGTGCGTCCGAACTCCGACATGGTCACCAGGGTCACGTTCTCCATTGCGTCGCCCATGTCGCGCCAGAAGGCGGCCAGGGTGTTGGAGAAATCGCTCAGCCGGTTGGCGAGCTGTCCGTCCACACCGCCCTGATTCTGATGCGTATCCCAGCCATTCACGTCGGTGAATGCCGCTTCCACGCCCAGGTTCGCTTTCAACAACTGCGCAATCTGGCGCATATTGTTGCCGAACTCGGAATTGGGATAATTGACGCCCGGCGCCGGCCGGTACTGCGCGGGGTTGGCGGCATGCAGCATCTTCACGGCCTCAAAGGTTTCATCGCCTGTGGCGTGCAGGATGCTGTCGCCTGAATCGGCGTACATGGCCTCGAATGCGTTCGCCGCAGGGCCGGGCAGGGGGCCCCGAGCGCCGATGGTGAATGAATTCACATTGCCGATGGCAATGGCGGGAATCTTGCCGGCCAGTGTGCGCGGCACGTCGGAGCCCAGGGCCAGGGCGCGAAACGCGGTGTGGGCTTCGCAGGCGCCCGCGCAGCGATGGCGCAGATCTTCCGCCTGCAGGGCGCGGTTGAGCCAGCCGTCCGTTGTGCTCTTGACACCCGGAGTGCCCGACTCCATGTAATCCTGGGCATCGAA
>JAKCDN010000192.1 GCA_021841795.1 Acidobacteriota bacterium
CGTTGTTCACGAGGATATCGATCGAGCCGAGGTTCTGCACGGTCTCTTCCACGAGGCGCGCGCACACTTCCCGCTGGCCCACATCGCCCACCAAGGCGAGGGATTTGGCGCCGGCGGCTTCAACTTTCTGCTGGGTGGAACTGGGCGCTGCCGCGGAACCGTGCACCGCAACATTCGCGCCGGCCTGCGCGAACGCAACCGCGATTGCGGCGCCAAGCCCGCGCGACGAACCGGTAACTAGAGCGTTTTTTCCGTGAAGGGAGAATCTGTCGAGGATCATCATTGAGGTCTCATGTTGTCAGGTTTCCGGGATCGGAGCACTGCGATCCCAGGCCGCTGCGCCACCATCCTATTATGTCCGATGGTAGAGGTTCCTGGCCGAAGAGCGCACGCCGTGGGTGCAATTCTCAGGGCGCGCCTGACAATCCGGGATGCGCCCGGTCCCGGATCTTAGTGCTTCTCGCGGAGAAGCGCCTGCAATTGCTTCTCGATTGTCTTCATGTCAGTTTCGCCCTGAAACCGGGCGCGTATGAGGCCGCTTCTGTCGATCAGAAAGGTGAGCGGGAGGCCGAGTACGCCGCCATAGCGAGCGCCGAGCCGGGCATCGCCCAAGGCATTGGGGTAGTCGAGATGCTGCCGTTTTACGAGGCGGCGCGCCGTGTCTGCGTCGTCGTCCATGGAGATGCCGAGGACGGCCAGTCCCTGGGGTCCGTACTGGCGCTGCCAGCCGTTGAAGACCGGCATTTCCAACTGACAGGGAGCGCACCAGGTAGCCCAGAAGTCGAGGAGCACGACCTTGCCGCGCAAGGCGTCGAGGCGCAGGGTACGGCCGGTCAGATCCTGACGCACAAAATCCGGCGCCGGCTTATTCAGCAGGGCTCCAGCCGCCGCAGGCGTTTGCGCGGAGGCAAAGGGCAGAGACGCCGCGAGCAGCGCAGCAAGGAGCCAGCAGCGGACCGACCTTACCACGATGCCTTCACTCCCGCGTGCTCTCAACCGGATACCCCTTGCCGGCCCAATCGGAACCAAAGTTATTCGCCAGATAAAGAACCTTCACGCGCGTGAAGCCCATGCCGGTGAGCGCCTGGTAGGCGGGGCCGACATTCGGGCAATGGCTCCAAGGGCAACAGCCGCAGTACAACACGATGAAGGTCTTGCGCGACAACTTGCCGGCGCGATTCCGCAAGGCCTGCACACCAGAGTCCATTGAACCCGGTCCGATGTACTCGGAGCGGGGGATGTGCGACTCATCAAACAAAACCCGCGAACCGACTTGAAACATGAGGGGCTTTTCCGCGCTCGCAGAGTGCAAGATGCGGTTCAGATCCACCGGCTGAAGCAGAGCCGCGGAGGGAATGGAATTAGCGCTGGACGGCGGCGCGGCCCACTGGGCAGCGGCTGATATCCGTCCCTGCCCAAAAAACGGCAGCATGAGCACGGCCAGAACGCCGGCCCATCCAGTACGAACCAATCGCATAAGGGATTCTCCACAGATATTGTAATGCTGAAACCGGGGCACGGGGAGCTGGGCGGGCAGAGCGGGGCGGGACAACTGAAGGCGGAGGCAGAGACGGAAAAATGCGCCAAAATTGAAAACGCCAGAGACCGAAGCCTCTGGCGTTTCAATTTTGATCACTCGGCAGTACAACCGGTATTGTGTCCATCGGTTAATCCAGCGGTGGACTCCAGCCTAAGCTGGCGTAGCACCTCTGGCTGCGCCGGCACAGAACCTCCGACTTGCGTCAGCGCTCCGCACTCCAGCACGACCGACGGCCAAACTTCCGGCTCGGATCGGTTTCGTATCTTCGGCTCGACCGGCGCGCACATCCGATCTGCATCGGCTGCTCCGCGCATCCGGCCGCCCAGTGGTAATCCTTTCGACGCGCGTCGAACGATCTCTCCTCCGGCTAGGCCGACGACCTACCTCCGACTCGCATCTGGAGCTGTCCTTCAACTCGGCTGGCGACCACACTCGGCTTGCGCCGCTTGCTTCCCAACCACCCCGGCCGGTTTTTGACCCCCGGATTGCTCCGGCTGCCATAACCTGCCAGATTCCCCGGCCGTCAACCGCTCGGTGCGCCCCTTGCGGTCTCTTCTCCGGTTGAGCCTCTGATGCACTCCCTGCTTCAACCGAACCTTGCATCGCCGACTGAGCCGTCGATGAGTATTCCGTATCCACCGGCCTTTGCATCTTCCGGAATCATCCAGTCAAACAACGTCCGGCTTGCGCCGTCTTTTGCATTCTCTGGTGCGTCCAGCGATCCCTCTCAGGCTTGCGCCCGAGGTTTCACCCTCTGTCCGGGCTGGCGGCTGTCGTCCGGTTCTCACCGGCCGATCGCACCGTCAACCTTGCTGGCGAACTACTTCCGGCTCGCGCCGGCTGTTTTCTTCTCCAGCCTTCCGGCCACTCGCTCCGATGCCCTACTGGGTCATCAGTTGAAGAGACAGTACGTCGGTTCAATCTGTGGAAGCAAGTGCAAAAATCAAATAAATTTGTGGATTTCACCAGAGGTAGTGCATTGTTGCAGTTTTTCTGCAGGATTGGGCATGCCGTCGCTTGAGGGCGACGGCATGCAAGCGTGCACGGGAGAACCGGCTACGCGGGCACAACACCCTTGGCCAGCACCTGTCGGATGCCGCGAAGGGCCTGACGGGTACGCTCCTCATTCTCAATGAGCGCGAAGCGCACATGATCATCGCCGTAGTCGCCAAAGCCGATGCCGGGCGAGACGGCTACCTTTGCGTCCGTCAGCAGGAGCTTGGAGAACTCAAGCGACTTGAGATCGCGATACGGCTCGGGAATCCTGGCCCAGACGAACATGGTTGCCTTCGGTGAAGGCACATGCCAGCTCGCCTTATTCAGCCCCTCGACGAGAACATCGCGGCGACGGCGATAGATGTCGCAGATTTGCGAGACGCACTCCTGCGGCCCCTCGAGCGCAGCGATGCCCGCCACCTGGATGGGGGTGAAGGTGCCGTAGTCGAAATAGCTCTTCAGGCGCGCCAGCGCGGCCACCAGCTTCCGATTGCCCACCATAAAGCCGATACGCCAACCGGGCATGTTGTAGCTCTTGGAGAGGGTGAAGAACTCCACCGCTACATCTTTGGCGCCGGGAACCTGCATGACGCTCGGCGGCTTATAGCCGTCGAAGGCAAGATCGGCGTAGGCCAGATCCTGGATGAGATAGAAGCCGTGCTCGCGGGCAAGCTCCACCAGGCGCGCGAGAAAGGGCAGCTCGACGCACTCCGTCGTGGGATTCGAGGGGAAGTTGACGATCAGGGCCTTGGGCCGCGGGGTCATGCGCGGAATGAGGTCTTCGAGCTGGCGGAGGAACTGCTCCTGGTCGTGGACCGGAACGCTCACGATATGCGCGCCGGCGATGACCGGGCCGTAGATGTGGATGGGATAGGAGGGGTTGGGCACAATGACGGTATCGCGCGAATCGAGAATGGCAAGACAGAGGTGGGCAATGCCCTCCTTGGAGCCGATGGTGACGATGGCTTCGGATTCGGGGTCGAGGTCAACATCATAGCGCGCCTGATACCAGTTGCAGATGGCCTTGCGCAGCCGCGGCAGCCCGCGCGAGACCGAGTAGCGATGGGTGGGCGGCTTCATCGCCGCTTCCACCAGCTTGTCCACGATATGTTTGGGCGTAGCGCCGTCAGGGTTGCCCATGCCGAAGTCGACGATATCCTCGCCGCGGCGGCGGGCCGCCATTTTCATCTCGCCGGTAATGTTAAAGACGTAAGCGGGCAGGCGCTGAATTCGAGAAAACTCTTCCATGATGACTCCAGTGTAAGGCCAATGGTCTGCTGCAAGCGGTCCGCAGTCAGTTTTCAGTCAACAGTGCATTGCGGCTCATGCATCGGGAACGTCGAGTGCATGCCGGCCGGCACGGGCAGGCGCGAACAGACGACCGATCTTTGAGAATTGCCTGGGGATGAGGTGGGGCAGGGTCTAGGCGGCCGCAGCCGCAGCCGCGGCCGCGCGAGTAATGGCGAAATCGCGATGGGCGGGAAACTGCATGGAGCCATTATATCGAACATCCACCGGCGACGGCGAGAGAACAGGGATCGGGCAAGGACCGGAGCCCGGCCGGCTCGTGTTGCGGCAACGACACCGATTTGCCGGCTACGGGCGGGAAAGGAACGGAATTTATACTGGAAGGACGCATGAGCAAATTTCTGCCAGTAGACGAACAGATGGACCTGCTGCTGAAGGGCGCGGCCGAGATCATTCGCGTGAGCGACCTGCGCGAGCGGCTGGAAGAAAGCCGCAAGACCGGCCGGGCGCTGCGCATCAAGGCCGGCTTTGACCCGACAGCGCCCGATCTGCACCTTGGGCACACGGTGCTGATGCGGAAGCTGCGGCACTTTCAGCAGCTCGGGCACCAGGTGATCTTCCTCATCGGCGACTTTACGACGCTGATCGGGGATCCGACGGGACGCAATGTGACGCGCAAGCCGCTGACGCGCGAGCAGATCGAAGCAAACGCAGCGACTTACAAGCAGCAGGTTTTCCGCATCCTCGACGAAAAAGAGACCGAAGTGCGCTATAACTCCGAGTGGCTTGGGAAGCTGGGCTACGAGGACACCGTGCGGCTAACGGCGCAGTTTACGGTCAGCCAGATGCTGGAGCGCGACGAGTTTCACAAGCGATTCCAGGCCGAGCAGCCGATCAGCCTGCACGAACTGCTCTATCCGGTGATGCAGGGGTATGACTCGGTAGCTCTCGAATGCGACGTGGAGCTGGGCGGCACCGATCAGCGGTTCAACCTTGGCTGCGGACGCGAGCTGCAGCGCCACTATGGGCAGAAGCCACAGATCATCCTGATGACGCCGATTCTTGAGGGCACGGACGGCGTACAGAAGATGAGCAAGTCACTGAATAACGCCATCGGCATTAATGAACCGGCGGGCGAGATGTATGGCAAGCTGATGTCGATCTGCGACGAGCTGATGTGGAAGTACTGGGTTTTCCTGACGGACCTGCGCCAGAGCGAGATCGACGCGATGCAGGCCGATGCAGCCGCGGGCAAGTTGCATCCGATGGAGGTCAAGAAAAAGCTGGCGCGAACGATTGTCGCGGGATTCCACGGCGAGGCGGCGGCGGAGAGTGCCAATGAAAACTGGTCGCGCATGTTCCAGCAAAAAGAGACTGCCGAAGACCTTGAAGAAGTCGCCGTGGCATGGGAAGAAGTAGCGGGCAAACAGCAAGGCGAGATTCGCCTCGCAAAGCTGCTCATGAAACTTGGCCTTGCCTCCTCGGGCGCAGAGGCCAATCGCAAAATCGACGAAAATGCCGTCAAAATTGATGGAAAGCCTTGCGGCCCATTGTTCGGTTTTTCGGAGAGGCTGCCGCTTCGGGTTACCGTGCGGCTCGGCAAGCGGGCAAAGCGGGCGGTGATTCAATAACTCGACGAAGAACGGATGCCAGAAAGATCACGCGACTTTTTCGCGGCGCTTCTTGATGTCTTCGACAATCTTTTGCACCGTGATTTCGGCTTGCCAGCGGCGCCGGTCATGCGTGTAGTTGCCGGTTCCCGGGCGGTAGGTGCGCAAGAAGCGGGCTACGCCTCCAGTTCCCAGCTCGCGACGAAGAATCGCCAACGCGTATTGCTGGAACTCACAATCCGTCATCTTCGCTTTTTCGGATTGGCCTTTGTGCATCATGGCTTGAACCTCTGCAACCAGTTCACCGAATTTTCGACTGCAATCTCTGGGTGGCCTAATCCATGGCGCGCCCGGCGAAGGAACCGGTCGTCGGTCGTGAGCAGCGCGTCGGCCGCCGTATCTTCAGCACACGCCAGGTGAAGCGCACCGTAGCCGAGGCGCTCAAGCCGGCCTGCGCGCAAGAACGCCGCATCGGAGAGGATGATTCGTTCTGTAGCTCCGGAGAGCAACCGGGAAACCCGGGCGCGCGCTTTGCGGTCGGGATTGCCAAGAATCTCCGCCTCCAGAACCTCGCCGGCAACCCATTGCACCTTGCCCTTTTGGAGAAACCGGAAGAACGTTTCGATGGCGCTTGCTTCGATATCGATGCGCGTTTGGCTCCTCCCATCGAAGAGGCGCATCAGCGCACAGGTGTCGAGATAAATCCTGGAGGGTCTTGCCATTTCCGGACCATGTTATCCCAATTCGCGCCGAGTCAAGCGATCATGTGCGATCGTACTCTATA
>JAKCDN010000193.1 GCA_021841795.1 Acidobacteriota bacterium
ACAGATGCTGGCATGGAAAGCAGAGACCGCGTATGCCGACGCGGAAGATTGGGTCTTCGCCAGCGAGCACGTCCAGGGAAGAATGCCGCCCTGGCCAGATACCCTGCTGGATCGCGTCCTGCAACCTGCCGCCAAGCGGGCCAAGATCGCGAAATGGGTGGGTTTCCACACCTTTAGGCACACGTACTCAACGCTGCTCAAGGCAAACGGCGAGGACGTGAAGGTGGTTCAAGAGCTGATGCGACACGCGAACATCTCGACGACCATGAATATCTACACGAAGGCCCTGACGCCGGCAAAACGTGAGGCGCAGAGCCGAGTGGTGGATGTCCTGATGGATCGTTCCCGAGGTGATTCGGGAGGGGCAAAGGAAAATGCCGCCTAGTCTTTCAACGTATCTTCAGCGTATCGCGTTTTTGGGGACCGATTCGCCAAGTTGTTGAAAATAATGGTAGGCACGATTGGATTCGAACCAACGACCTCTTCCGTGTCAAGGAAGCGCTCTAACCAACTGAGCTACGCGCCTGTCCTACTGCTTAAATTAGTTTAGCAGCACAGGGTCTTGAGGAAAAGGATGGCGCCGAAGCGTGTGAAGCGGCGCCGACGGGCGGTGCGCTTTGGCGCGGCGGGTGCGCCGGGCCGCCATTTACACTGAACTGGTTTCGCAGTCCACGATCATGAACGACCCGGTCAAACCGCTCGATCCCGACACCGTTTGGATGCGCCGCGCACTGGAGCTGGCACGCCGCGGAATCGGCGTGACTGCGCCGAATCCGGCGGTGGGCTGCGTGCTGCTGGACCGGGCGGGACAGCTCGCAGGCGAGGGTTGGCACGAATACGAACTGCGCGACCATGCGGAGATCATGGCCCTGAGAGCGGCCAGCCGCGCCGAGAAAGATGTGCGTGGAGGCACGGCCTACGTGACCCTGGAGCCCTGCTCGATCACGGGCCGCACTCCGCCTTGCAGCAATGCGCTGATCGAGGCAGGCGTGGGGCGCGTTGTCGCGGCAACGATCGACCCCAATCCGGCCGTTGCCGGCCGGGGCCTTGCGGCGCTGCGGGCAGCGGGCATTGAAGCCAGCGCCGGCGTGTGCGAAGACGAGGCACGCCGGCTCAATGAGGGCTTTGCGCGATGGATCCAGCACCGGCGCCCGTTTGTGCTCATGAAGGTTGCGATGACTCTGGATGCGCGGATCGCCCCGCCGCCGGGAGCTGCCAACGACCGCTCCATGGCACTGGGGTGGACCGAGGAACACCATGTCGAGCGAGCGCCTTACTGGATTACGGCGGAAGCCGCACGGGAGGCCGTGCAGCAGCTTCGCTGGGCCGCCGACGCCACTCTAGTGGGTGTGGACACGGTGCTGGCCGACGATCCCTGGCTTACCGACCGCAGCAAGCAACGCCGCCGGCGCCCGCTGCTACGCGTCGTGCTCGACTCTGGGCTGCGCATGCCGCTCGATGCAAAGCTCGTGAAGACGGCGCAAAACGACGTGGTGGTGTTCACCGTATCGCGCGACGAGGCCCGTGCCCACGAACTGCGCCGCCGCGGGGTGCGGGTTGAGGTTCTTGAGGCGCATAGCGGCGAGCCCGACACGCTATCGCCGACGACGAACTGGAGCCAGGGGCGCGTGCCGCTCGACAAGGTGCTGCTGCAACTGGGGAAGGAAGACGCTCTGATGCTGCTGACGGAGACAGGGACGCGGCTGAATACGGCGCTGCTAGCCGCCGGACTGGTGGACAGGCTGCAGCTCTTCATTGCGCCGCAGATTATGGGGACGGACGCGGTTCCCGCATTCCGCGGCCTGCCCCAATTCGTGGATCTGCGCAATATGGAGGTCAAGCGCCACGGCAACGACCTGGGCCTGAGTTCCCTGCTCCGCGACCCCTGGGCGGAGACGCGCCGGGAGTAAGCAACTGCGCGCAGAAAACCCAACAAACACCGGTTTCGCTCTGCTATGCTGTGCGCATGAAAACGCGCCATTGCATCCCTGGCCGCCGGATTGTGCGCAACGCGATTCTAGCTGCATGCGCGATGATTTTCGCCGCCGGCTGCGCGCACGGCCAAGAGTGGGCCAAGGCAATTCTGAACCGATCGCCGCGTCACCAGGAGTGGGTGAAGATCCAGCACGGAAGCCGTACGGTCAACGCCTTCGTGGTGTATCCCGAGGTAAGCAACAAGGCGCCGGTGGTCCTGATGATTCATGAGATCTTCGGCCTCACGGACTGGGCGCGCGCAATGGCCGATGAGATCGCCTCAATGGGCTACATCGTGATTGCGCCCGATCTGCTGTCAGGCTTTGGCCCCGGCGGCGGCGATACCAGCACCTTCCCGGACATGCAGTCGGCGGTGAAGGCGGTGAGCAACCTGGATGCTGCGAACGTGACCGCAGACCTGAATGCGGCGGCCGACTACGCCCTGAAGTTTCCGGCGGCCAGCGGCAAACTGGCGGTGGCAGGCTTCTGCTGGGGTGGGGGAAAATCGTTTCTGTTCGCCACGCAGCGCAAGGATCTGACCGCGGCCTTTGTGTTTTATGGGCCACCGCCGCCAATGGAGAACCTGGGCTCGATCAGCGCGCCGGTTTACGGCTTTTATGGGGGCAATGATGCGCGCATCACCGCAACGGTTCCTGAGACGAAACAGGCTATGGCGGCGGCAGGCAAGACCTACGAAGCCGTCGTCTACGATGGAGCGGGCCATGGCTTCATGCGCGCGGGCGAGGATCCTGCGAATACAAACCCGGCAAACGCCACCGCGCGGAGCGAGGCTCTGCGCCGGTTCGAGACGCTGCTGAAGGGCATGCAGGCGGACGGTAAACCGTGAACCGCAAGCGGTGACGCTTGACGCGATACCATATTGTTTGACCGTGCCCCAGGCACCACACGACCGATGCCAACCAAGAAGAAATCCGCGAGGCTATTCCGTTGTCCCAGCTGCGGCATGCTGGTCCGCGCCGGTGACGAAGACTTTCCGTTCTGCAGCGACCGCTGCCGCAAGATCGATCTGGGCAAATGGGCCTCAGGCGCATACAAAATCAGCTCCCCGGTGATCGATCCCGACGTGCTTGAAGATCTGGGGCTGGGCGGCGCCGGCCGGGGCGGAGGATTGGATGAAAGCTGACAGCGCGCCCACGAGATCGCCGGGCGGCCAAGTTGCCGGCAAGACGCGGTGGGGGTGGGCGGTTGCAACCTTCTTCGGCGCAGGTCTGGGCAGGCCGGGTCCGGGCACGTGGGGTTCGGTGGCGGCGGTACTGCTGTGGGCGGCCTTTGCCTGGCGCGCGCATCCGGCGCCGCATGCGCTTCTGATTGCTCTTCTGACCGCCATCGCGGTTGCCATTGTGCTGGGGGTTCCGGCAGCCACGATCGTGGAGCGCGAAGCGGGGCAAACCGATCCGGGATTCGTGGTGATCGACGAGGTCATCGGCCAATGGATCGCGCTTTTAGGAAGCCCTGCCGACTGGAGGCACGGCCTGATCGCGCTTATGCTGTTCCGTATCTTCGACATCGTCAAGCCGTTCCCGGTGCGGAAGCTGGAGCGCCTGCCCGCGGGCTGGGGGATTGTCTTCGACGATGTGGCCGCCGGACTGTATGCTTGGGTTGTAGCCTCACTGATTCGCATCTGGATCTGATTTGCCATGCCGCGGAGCGCCAGCCAACCCGAATCGCCATCGCTGCCGCTTCCCCGCGTCGACGATGTGTGCCCGGCCGCGGCTCTGCCGCTGGGTGAAGTGGAACTGACGGGCCAGCATCTGGGTCCGCATGGGTTTGGAGCGCCCGCCGTTTACGTGGATGGCGAACTCTCGCATCTGTCCATGAGCCGATCCTCGCGGCTCGCATTTCGCGTACCCCCAAATGCATCGGAAGGAATGATTGAAGTGCGCACACCCGCCGGCGCGGCCAACGTGGGCGCCGTGCGCGTGGCGCGCAAGCTCGCGGACGGCCTGCATCCGGTGACCAATCCGGCCGTCAGCCGATCGGGCATGATTTACGCCACAATCTCCGGCCCGCGCGGAAAAATGACGCCGGTTTCGGTGATGCGCATCAGCATGGACGGACGCACCACGCCTTTCGTCACCGGCCTGCTGAACGCCTCCGGCCTTGCGTTCAGCCCGGAAGGCGATCTCTACGTGACCTCGCGCGCCGAGGGCGCGGTGTATCGCGTTGATGCCGCGGGTGAATTTACCAAGCACGTGGAAGGCATGGGCGTAGCCACGGGCGCGGCCTTCGACACCGAGGGCAATCTTTTTGTCGGCGACCGCAGCGGCACCATCTTCAAGATCAACCAGGAGCGGCAGATCTTCGTGCACGCCACACTGGAGCCAAGCGTCGCCGCCTATCATCTGGCGGTGGGCACGGACGGCACGCTGTTTGTCACCGCTCCATCGCTTTCGTCCAACGAGGCGATCTGGGCGATCGCGCCGAATGGCGATATGCGGGTGTGGTATCGAGGCCTGGGCCGGCCCCAGGGGCTGGCACTGTCGCGCACGGGCGACCTTTACGTAGCGGCCTGCCTGCACGGCTGTCACGGACTGGTGCGCGTAACCCCTCAGGGCGAAGCCTCACTGGTGCTTGCCGGGGAAAACCTGGTCGGTATCGCATTCTCGCCGCTTGGCACTGCCATTCTGACCACCAACGACGCCGTTTATGATGTGGACTTGGGAGTGGAAGGACAGGATCTTTTCTAAGTTCCAGGGGACAGGTTTCAGCGGTCATCGCCGAGTTACGGTCATGAGCCAGTCTCGGAGCGCGAAAGATATCGACCCACGAGGGTCGATCACGTTTCCCTGACGACCGAACCCTTACGACTGTACTTATGAAATCCGAAATCATCGCCGTCGGCTCCGAGATGCTCACCCCGTTCCGCCAGGACACAAACTCTCTGTACATCACAGAGAGGCTCAACGCTCTGGGCATCATCGTTACCTTCAAGACCATTGTCGGCGACCGGCAGAAGGATCTGGTGAGCGCAATCCGGACCGCGCTTGGCCGCGTGGACATTCTGATCCTGATGGGCGGGCTCGGCCCGACGGAGGACGACCTGACTCGCGAGGCGGTAGCCGAGGCTCTTTCACTTACGCTGCGCCGCGACGCCTCGCAGGTGGCAGCGCTGCACGCACGCGCGGCGAGCTGGCGCATTACCATGCCGCAGAACAACCTGAAACAGGCGGACGTGATCGCCGGCGCCACGCTTCTGCCGAATGCCAACGGCACGGCGCCGGGGCAGTGGCTGGACATTGCATTCAGCAGCTACCGCAAGCTGATCGCGCTGCTTCCAGGGCCTCCGAGCGAATGCCGTCCACTGTTCGATGCCGAATGCCTGCCGCGGCTGCGCAGCGCCGCGCCGCCACGGCACATCGCGGTGCGCACGCTCAAGGCCGCCATGATACCGGAGTCGCAGGCGGACAAGCTGCTTGCGCCCATCTACACCACCTATGCCGACGTCGAGACCACGCTGCTTGCGCACACCGGCGATCTGCAGATCACACTGATCTGCTCGAAGCCTGACGCGGACTCGGCGCAGCAGCGCGTCGATGAGCTTGCGGGACGGATCGAAGAGACGCTTGAAGACTGGATCTACTCTTCGGAGGGCGACTCGCTGGAACAGATCGTCCTTTACCATCTCGAACTGCGCCAGGCCACGCTGGCGATAGCAGAGAGTTGCACCGGCGGCCTGGTTGCGCAGCGCCTCACCAGCGTTGCCGGGGCTTCACGCTCGTTTCTGGGCGGGATGGTGGTGTATTCCGATGCGCTGAAGACGACCTTGGCGGGCGTGCCCGCGGAGTTGATCGCCGAACAGGGCGCAGTCTCCGCGCCGGTTGCCAAGGCCCTGGCGCAGGGGATTCGCGGACGTACGGGGGCGACCATAGGCGTGGGCATCACGGGCATCGCCGGCCCGTCGGGCGCAACGGAGAACAAGCCGGTGGGCCTGGTGCACATCGCTATCTGCGACCCCCAGGGGTGCGACACCGTGGAGAGAACCTTCCGCGGCGACCGGCAGCGTATCCGCGAGTGGGCCGCTCAGCAGGCTCTCGACCTGATCCGCCGCCGCCTGATCTAGGCCGTATCGACATATAGCCTCAGATTCAGCCAAGTACAGGCGAGAGCGACGAGGGCTTTGAAGCAGGCTTTTGATTTTTCATAGCGGGTGGCGAATCTGCG
>JAKCDN010000194.1 GCA_021841795.1 Acidobacteriota bacterium
ATAGAAGATGTACTCCCATGGTTTGCCCTGCACCGGCCGCGACTCGATCTTGGTCAGGTTGGTCCCGATCGCGCTCAGCGCGCTCAGCGCCGACACCAGCGATCCCGGCCGGTTCTCCAGAGAGAAGGCCAGGCTCATCTTGTTGGCTCCCGCCTCCGTTTGCGCCTCGCCCGCGCGATGCACCAGGAAGAACCGCGTATAGTTCTCCGCGTTGTCCTCGATGTCGCGCAGCAGAATCTCCGCGCCGTAGTGCGCCGCCGCGGCTGCGCTGGCAATGGCCCCCACGCTCGCGTCGCCCAGCTCCATCAGGTGCTTCACGCTTCCCGCCGTGTCATAAAACCCGATCGCCTTCATCCCCTTGTGCGCGCCCAGAAAACTCCGGCACTGCGCCAGCGCCACCGGATGCGAGTACACGCGCTCCATCTGTTCCACCGCCGCTCCCGGCACGCCGATCAGATTGTGGCGGATGCGCAGCAGGGTCTCGCGCACCACCCGCACCTCATGCCGCAGCAGCAGGTCGAAGTGCTCCAGCACCGAGCCCGCCAGCGAGTTCTCAATCGGTATCGCCGCCGCGTCCGCCGCGCCCGAGTCCAGCGCCGCAAACACCTCCGCCGACAGCGCGCAGGGCACAATCTCCGCCCCCGGCGCCAGCTTCAGCGCCGCCTCGTGGCTGAACGCTCCCGGCTCGCCCTGAATCGCCACCTTCATGCAGCTCTTCCTTGCCCCCATCGGCGCGCAAAACCGCCGCCCGCTTTCTTTTGCACCATAGCACAGGCCTGTCGCCGCGCCAGGACCGCTCCTGGCCCCGCAAACCCGGCCTTCTACCGCTTCAGCCACAGGTCCGCGGTCACAAAGGCGAAGAACACCATTGCAATCACGCCGTTCATGGTAAAAAACGCCGCATTCAGCCGGCGCAGATCTCCCGGCGAAACCAGCAGGTGCTCATACAGCAGCAACGCCCCCACCGCCATCACGCCCAGCCATCCCGCCGGCCCGAAGTGGAAGAGCCAGCCGAACCATCCCAGCAGCCACAGCGCCGCAATGTGCATGAACCGCGCCGCGTGGAACGCTCCCGCAATGCCCACCGATTGCGGAAGGCTGTGCAGGCCCGCCGTGCGGTCGTGCTCGCAATCCTGGCAGGAGTACAGAACGTCGAAACCGGCCGCCCAGAACGTCACCGCACCCGTCAGCGCCAGAATCCGCGCATCCAGGCTGCCGCGCACCGCTACCCACGCCGCCGAGGGCGCCAGGCCCAGAGCCACGCCCAGGCCGAGATGTGAAAACCGCGTCAGCCGCTTCAGGTAGCTGTAGCCCAGCAGCACCAGCAGCACCACCGGCGAAAGATAAAGCGTCAGCCGGTTCAGCTCCGCCGTCGCCAGCAGAAACACTGCCACCGCGGCCAGCGTGAACCCCAGGACGAACTTCCGCGTCAGCAGACCTGCCGGAATCGCGCGGCTCGCCGTGCGCGGGTTCGCTGCGTCCAGATCCGCGTCGGCCCAGCGGTTAAACGCCATCGCCGCCGTCCGCGCCGCCACCATCGCCACCACGATCCAAAGCACCGTGTGCCATCGCGGCAGCCCGTCCGCCGCCAGCAGCATCGCCGTCAGCGCAAATGGAAGCGCAAAGATCGAGTGCTCCCACTTGATCATCTCCAGCGTCGTTCGAATCTTGTGCAGTACTCCGGCCATAGGGAACCATCTCTAATTTAATTGAGCCGCAAAGCCCAGGCCCAGCCCCATGCCCCGCTCCAACCCCTGACCATCAAATAGTGATGTAAATCACAGAATGCATACTGGAAGAAGTGAAATGCTGAATCAGACGATTCCCGGCACATCCTGCCGAAGAGTTTCGCAGTTTCCCAGGAGTGACTCTGCGTGCCCCTTGATCCCACTGCGTTTCGTGCTGAACCCGACCTGATCAGCGCGCTCTGCGAGCGTGCCACACCGGTTCTCTGCGACGGCGAGTGCATCCTCTTTCATCAGGACGATCCCGCGGTCGGTCTCTATATCCTTCATGAAGGCCGCGTTACGCTCAGCATGACCTCCGAGCAGGGCCTGCCTATTCTCTCGACCGAGGCGCGCGACGGCTCGCTCCTCGGTCTGCCCGGCCTCGTCAGCAATCAGCCGTACTCCCTCACCGCCGTCGCTCACCCCGGCGCGCGCATAAGCTTCCTCTCCCGCGCCGATTTCAACTCTCTCATGCAGTCCAACTCCACTCTCGCCTTCAAGATCCTCCGGATTCTTGCGGCCGAGGTACGCTCCGCCCGCCACGCGCTCTTTTAGGCGTTGCCCGGCGGCGCGGCGTCCGTTCACACGGCTCCTGCCGCCACCCCTCACCTGCTAAACTCACTTTCGTTGTGGTGCTCGCGCATATCGTTATCGTGGTCGTCTCTTACCTGCTGGGCTCCATTCCCACAGGCTATCTGCTCATGCGCTTCGTCCGCCGTCAGGACATCCGCACCGTGGGCAGCGGCAACATCGGCGCCACCAATGTCCTGCGCACCGGCGGCAAAGGCCTCGGCGCCATCACCTTCCTCCTCGATGCCTTCAAAGGCAGCGCCGCCGTTCTCCTCGGCGGCCTCATGGGCGCCTGGCTCATGCCCGCGCTGCCCCGCGGCGATGCCCAGGCTCTCGCTGCGCTCTGCGCCGTCCTCGGCCACATGTTCACCTGCTGGCTCAGCTTCAACGGAGGCAAAGGCGTCGCCACCGGCTTCGGCGTATTCCTCGCCGCCTCGCCCCTGGCCGCGCTGGCGGCCATCTCCGTCTTTGCCGTCGTGCTCGTCCTCTCCCGCTTCGTCTCGCTGGCCTCCATCCTGGGCTCGCTCTCTTTCATGGCCTTTGCCTGGCTCCTGCCGCCCGGTCCTCACCCGCCCATGCTCTTCTTCGTCGAGTGCCTCGTCGCGCTGCTCGTCGTCGCCAGACACCATGCCAACATCCGCCGGCTGATCAGCGGCACTGAATCCCGCTTTGGAGCAAAGAAAAATCAATGAGTCGTATTGCCGTGTTGGGTTCCGGCGCCTGGGGAACCGCCATCGCGCTCTCCCTCTGCCGCCGCGGCGGCCATCAGGTCGTCCTCTGGGCGCACACTGATGAGCTCGCCCATACCATCGACAGCGCCCGTGAAAACCGGCAGTTCCTGCCCGGTTTTCCGCTGCCGGACGCCCTGACCGTCACCGGCGATTGCGCTGCCGCCGCGGACGCTGAAATCGTCGTCTCCGTCATTCCCTCCGAGTTCCTCCGCCCGGTTCTGGCCCGCATCGGCCCCCACCTGCGCCCGGGACAAACCTTCCTCAGCGCCACCAAGGGCATTGAAGATCGCACCTTCCTGCGCATGACCGAAGTGATCGCAGATTCCCTCGCTGCGGCGCTCCGCTTCGACGCCCATCCTCCGCTCGACCCTCGCACCCTGCCCATCGGAGCTCTCTCCGGGCCCAGCTTCGCCTATGAGGTCGCAAAGGCTGAGCCCACCGCCCTCACCGTCGCCTTTCGCGACCCCGCCGCGGCCGCCCGCATCCAGCACCAGTTCTCCTCCGAGACCCTCCGCCTCTACACCTCCTGCGACGTCGTCGGCGTCGAGCTCGGCGGAGCCATCAAGAACGTCATCGCCATCGCCGCCGGCGTCGCTGCCGGCATGGGCCTCGGCTATAACTCCACCGCCGCCCTCATCACCCGCGGCATCGCTGAAATCACCCGCCTCGCCGTCGCCTGCGGTGCGCGCCGCGAAACCCTCGCCGGCCTCTCCGGCATGGGCGATCTCGTCCTCACCTGCACAGGCTCCCTCAGCCGCAACCGCACCGTCGGCGAGCAGCTCGGCCAGGGCCTCAAGCTGCCTCAGATTCTCGCCTCCCTCGGCGGCAAAGTCGCCGAAGGCGTGCGCACCACCCATGCCGCCCTCGGCCTCGCCCGCGTCCACCGCGTTGAAATGCCCATCGCCGAACAGATGGAGCTGATCCTCAACCAGGGCAAGGACCCCCGTCAGGCCATCCGCGACCTCATGCTCCGCCCCGGCCGGGAAGAGCATTGAGCCCGCGGTCTCTTTTGCGCCCGCGCAGGCAAAGCCTGCCTGCGGCCTGTATCGCCTGCCTTTGAATTCGTCCTGCCCCCGATCGGGAAGGTTCCGGCTTGCATGCTGCCGGCCCCGATCCGGTCCCTCGTTCCTGCCCTCACCCGCCTGCAATCGCCCCGATAATCAGCAGCGGCTCTCTCCCCGCCGCCACCGCCTCCGGAAGCGCCGCATCCGGCGCCATCAGCGACCAGTCTTCCTCGCAGGCAAAAAAACGCAGAAACGCGCGCCGCTCACCCGTCGCGTAATCGCGGATCGTACCGCGCAGCATCGGGTAGCGCCGCTCCAGCGCATCCAGAACCGCGCTCAGCGTCACCGGCCCCGCAACCCGCAGCTCCACGTCGCCCGCAATCCCGGCCAGATTGCGCAGGTGATACGGCAGCGCCACGCGCACCATCGCCGCTCCGGTCTGCTCTGTTTCCTCGATGCTTACCTCCTCGACGCTGGCCTCCTGCCGGCTTCCCGCTCCCGCGCGCGCTCTTCCAGCGCCGCCTAATTCAACGTCTGCACCTCGACTGAAAGCACCGCCGGCAGATCGCGCACAATCGGCATCCACGTATCCCCTCCATCCGCCGACGCGTACACCTGTCCGCCCGTGGTGCCAAAGTACACCCCGCACGCATCCAGCCGGTCCACCGCCATCGCGTCGCGCAGCACATTCACGTAGCAATCCCGCTCCGGCAGCCCCTTGGCCAGCGCCTCCCACTCGTCGCCGCCCGTGCGGCTGCGGTAGACCCGCAGCTTGCCGTCGATGGGAAAATGTTCCGAGTCGCTCTTGATCGGCACCACGTACAGCGTCTCCGGCTCGTGCGCATGCACGTCGATCACAAAACCGAAATCCGTCGGCAGGTTCCCGCTCACCTCCCGCCAGCTCTCGCCCGCGTCGTCGCTCCGCATCACGTCCCAGTGCTTCTGCATGAACAGCACCTCCGGCCGCGCCCGATGCATCGCCACATGATGCACGCAGTGCCCCACCTCGGCGTCCGGCTTCGGCATAAAGCCCGACTTCAGCCCGCGGTTAATCGGCTTCCACGTCGCCCCGCCGTCGTCCGTGCGGAACGCGCCCGCGGCCGAGATCGCCACATACATGCGCTGCGCATTGCCGGCGTCCAACAGGATCGTGTGCACGCCCATGCCGCCCGCGCCCGGCTGCCACTGCGGACCCGTCCCGTGCCCCCGCAGGCCTGAAAGCTCCTGCCAGCTCTCGCCCCCGTCCGTCGAGCGGAACAGCGCCGCATCTTCCACTCCCGCGTACACCGTATCCGGGTCCGTCAGCGAGGGCTCTACGTGCCACACGCGCTTGAACTCCCACGGATGCTGCGTCCCGTCATACCACTGATGCGTCCTCAGCGGCTTCCCAGTCGCGCTCGATGTGTCGTAGAGAAAGCGGTTCGGAGCCTTGTTGGGAAACGCCGGCATCTCGGGCTCGCCCGGCTTCAGGCCCGGCTGGTGCCAGGTCGCGCCGCCGTCGTCCGAGCGCTGCACCAGTTGGCCAAACCAGCCGCTCGTCTGCGAGGCGTAGATGCGGCCGGGATCGGCCTCCGACCCTTTCATGTGATAGATCTCCCAGCCCGCGAACCACGGCCCGCTGACCTGCCAGTCCTTGCGCTTGCCGTCGGCGGTCAGAATAAACGCGCCTTTGCGCGTCCCCACCAGTACCCGCACACTGCTCATGGCGACCTCCTGTATCAACCGATTTGCGCGGCCCGACAAAGCATCTTCACCGGCGGCTCCGCAACGCGTCGCTCTTCCAGGCAGCCGTAGCCCCAAGCCGGGGTGCCGCTCGGCGCGCCTGCTGCGCAGATGCCCTGAGACCGGGGAATGCGCCGCTGTGCGATTGTTCCCGATTTACCTTGCAAAATGCAAGTGTTTTTTGCGGGCCCTCGAAATCCGCCCGCCCCCACCCGGCAGCGCGCAAACCGCCCGCGTCAGTGCTGCGTTGACACTGAAAGCAGCCGCACCGGGCCCATCAGCCCCGAGGGCAGCAGCGGCGAATCGGCCGTGTACGGCATGAAATCCGTAAAGGCATACTTGCGCAGCATCCACGGCTGCTGGTCGCCGATCATGCGGTTCACCCACAG
>JAKCDN010000195.1 GCA_021841795.1 Acidobacteriota bacterium
TCGCCACCTATACGCAGCCAAGCCTGGTCCGCGTTATCGACGCATCCTACATCGCTCCGGCGATCAACGTTGAGGCTGAGGGTCAGCTGCTGGCCACAAACATCGGCGCCGGCACCATCACTCTTTACGGCACTCTGGCGGCCAACATCGCGGCGCCGATTGACGTTACGGCCACCTCCGGCGGCTCCACTCTCGTTACCACCAGCGGAACGCTGATGGCCGGCCATCAGCACTCGGTCTTCATCACCGACAACGGGGCCGCGCCCAACGGCTACGTCGTTACCATTCTTGAGGACCAGCAGGTTGCGGCGGCGAGCGGCCATTCAGCCTTCCGCTTTCTCAATCAGGCGGCCAGGACCGGCGCCGTGGATGTCTATATGGTGCCATCCGGAACTACCCTCGCCAACTCCATACCAATTGTTACCAATCTCCCGGTGGGAGGCACGGCCGGCTACATCAGTTTCACCGCGCAGACCGTGACCATGGTCGTTACCCCGACCGGCTTCACCACGCCGCAGTACGCGGCTACGCCCATGACTCTGACCGGCGGCGAAGTGCGCACTGTGCTGCTCATGGACACCCAACTCACCAGCAATCCGGCCGTCAAAGCCACCATCGCCGACGATGCCGGATCATCGCAATAACCGCAGCTCCCCCATGCGTCCTTCCACTCTGCTTCACAGCCTCGTGCTCGTTCTCCTTGTCGCAACCGCTGCCTGCGCCGATGACTCCTACCGGATCGTCCATAGCTATCCCCACGATCCCCGCGCCTACACGCAGGGCCTGCTCTACATCGATGGCAACCTCTACGAAAGCACCGGACTCAACGGCCGCTCATCGCTGCGCATGGACGACCTGTCCACCGGCCGGGTGCTGCAATCGGCCTCCGTGCCGTCCCGGTACTTTGCCGAGGGCCTGGCCGCCTGGGGCAGCACGCTGGTTCAGCTCACGTGGCAATCCCATATCGCCTTCGTCTACGACCGCTTCAGCTTCCACCTCCTGCGCACCTTCCACTACAACTGCGAGGGCTGGGGCCTGACTGCCGACGCCCATCACCTCATTCTCAGCGACGGCACCGCCGAGATTCGCTTCTTTGACCCCGCCACCTTCCGCGAGCTGCGCCATATCCAGGTAACCGATCGCGGTAAGCCCGTGGACCAGTTGAACGAGCTCGAATATATCCACGGTCAGATCTGGGCCAACATCTGGCACAGCGACCGCATCGTGCGCATCTCGCCCGCAACCGGCCGGGTGCTGGGCTGGATCGATCTCTCCGGGCTGCTTCCGGAGCGCGAACGCTCCGATCCCGAGGCCGTCCTCAACGGCATTGCCTACGATCCCGTGCACGACCGGCTCTTCGTCACCGGGAAGCTCTGGCCCAGGCTCTTCGAGATCAGGATTGTTCCGGAAAAGAGCCTTGCGACGCCTCTGCCCCCCGCGCGATAACACCGCCATGCCGCGCTATTCGCAATGTCAGCGCGCCGGCTCGCTCCGCCCGCGTATACTTTTCGGCAAAGGGTTGGCTCTGCGATGGACGAACCGTCAATTTTCATCACAAACTCACTGCAAAACGCCGCGGTCCTGACTGTGGTTCTGGCCTTCGCCGGCTATCTGGTCACGTTCATGAGCAATCGTATGATGGCGCGCCGCGCCGACCGGTTGCGCCTCGTGAATCAGCGGCTCAACGAGTTCTACGGACCGCTCTACGTGGCCACGGTTACCGGCAACATTGCCTACAAGACTCTGCTGGCCAAGCAGGGCAAAACGCAGTGCCATCCCATCCGCGATCAGGATCTCGAGGAGTGGGTGCTGTGGATGAAAACCATCTTCATGCCTCTTAATGACGTGCGCGAGAAGATCATCATTGACAACGCGCACCTGATCGTCGAAGAAGAGATGCCGCAGTGCCTGCTCGACTTTGTAACCCACGTCGTCGGCTATAAAGCCGTGCTGCTGAAGTGGGCCGACGGAGATTATTCCGAGCGGCGGTCCATGATCGGCTGGCCGCCGCAGTTCGACATGTACGTCGAGCAATCCTACCGCGCGCTGAAGGCGCAGCAGACCCGACTGCTGCATAACGCGCTTTGGCGTGCCTGGCGGAGGCTCGGACACAGAAAGAACGCGCGTATGCTCACGCCGTCAGCGCCGGATTCAGTGCGGTAACGTGCGCTACGGCCTTGGTGAGCCGCGCCTCGCCTGGCCGCGCGCCTTTGTAGTCCACCGGCGTATAAATGTGCTCGATGGATTCAACCAGATAGGCGCCGGGCAGAAATACCGCATCCGCCTGCACCCCATCGCCGGGCAGCATCAGCACATCGCCCTCGCGCGGCAGTGAATGCAGCGTCTCCAACGGCACCAGGTTAATGCAGGCTCCGTCGCCGGAGACAAACTCCAGACAGTCGCGGCTGTGCAGCCTGCCCTCCCGCTCACGGCGCGCCTCCTGCCGAGTCTTCCACGACTCGTAGTAGCTGCCCGCCATAATCGGCAGACCGATCACGAATCCAACCACGCTGCTGTATTGCGAAACCAGCGACATCCAATAATGGTTCATCCGGTCTATCGTCTCCCTGGCAAAATGGGCGGCTCAACGGATATATCGAAGCCCGCCCCTTGCACCGCGGCACGGACAATAGGCTCAGACAGCGCAGATGCAGCCGCCCCCTCGTCGCCCCGTGGCGAAAATTGGCTTTGGGCCAATCAGTTTTGAGATCGCCGCATGAACTACTGCCCCAACGACCCGTTAGGGTGTTCGCGCTGTCCCTGAAAAAAGCGATGATGCACCATGCTGATTGCAAGCAGAAGCACGAGAGCAAAAAACACCATCACAAACAGAAATCGCAAAATCCCGGGCAGTCGCCGTTCCTGCCCGGGGTGGGCCGCCGGTCTAGCCTCAGTCTCCATTGCTTCCGCCTCCGTTGCTGCCTTGGCGCCGGACTGCGCTTGCTTCAGGCTTGCGCGCGAAAATCCCGGTGCCCTCGTGTCTGAGATGGTACCGTCATTCGCATTGCCGGGCAATATGGAATGCAAAGCATGGCCATGGGCGGAACGGCCGTCTCACGGGTGCTAATCAGGAAAAGATGGGGGAAATGCGACTAATCCCGTACCGGCTGCACCCGCAGCAGGTGGCGGAGCTCAGCCTTGCGCCTGTCCGCGCGCGCCGTCACCTCGCGGTCGCGCGCCGCGCGCTGCAGATGGTGCAAAGCGCAACTTCCGCCGCGGACGCCAGGGCGCTTAGGGCCGTGCGGGAAGCCCGAGATTCTTCCATAGCCGCAGCGAGGGGCCGGCCTGGTTAATGGTGTAGAAATGCAGGCCCGGGGCGCCGCCGCTCAGCAGCGCCTCGCAAAGACGCGTCACCACGCCAACGCCGAAATCGACCAGCGCGGGCTTGTCGCCCTCAAGTTCCTCCAGCCGCAAGCGCACCCAGCGCGGCAGATCGGCGCCGCAACCCGTGCAGAAGCGCACCGTGCCCGCATAGGTTGTGATGGGCATGATGCCGGGCACGACGGGAATCCCGATGCCGGCCTTGTCGCAGCGCTCCATGAAGTCGAAGTAGGCGCCGGCGTTGTAGAAGAGCTGGGTGAGCGCCGCGTCCGCGCCGGCCTCGACCTTGCGCCGGAAGTTATTGAAATCCTCAGCCGGACTCACCGCCTGCGGATGCATCTCGGGATAGGCCGCGACTTCGATTTTGAACCAGTCGCCGTGCTCGGCGCGGATGAAGCGAACCAGTTCGTTGGCGTAGTGGAACTCGCCCGGCGCCGACGCGCTCATCGCGGTGGCCGGCAAATCCCCGCGCAACGCCACAATGCGCCTGACGCCCGCTTCGCGGTAGCGCTGGAGCTGCGCGGCGATATTGGCCCGCGTGGAACCGATGCAGGTAAGGTGCGGAGCCACCTCGACGCCTGAGTGCTCGACCACGGTAAGAAGGGTTTCGTAAGTTCCCTCCTGCCCCGAGCCGCCGGCGCCGTGCGTCACCGAAAAATAGTTCGGGCGCGCTGCCGCTAACTGTGCAACCACCCCCGGCAGCTTGGCCTGCGCCTCGGGCGTGCGCGGAGGAAACAACTCAAACGAGAATGTGTGCGGTGAAGGCATGACAAGCTTTCAGTTTTCGGCTGTCAGTCATCAGTGGCCTCGGCGCAGCTATCGAACGCTGATTCCGGTCACTGACAACTGACAGCCTTCAACGCGCTTAGTATCTGTAGTGCTCCGCTTTGAAAGGCCCATCCACCGGCACGCCGATGTAGTCGGCCTGCTTCTGCGAAAGGCGCGTCAGCTTTACCCCGATCTTCTCAAGGTGCAGCCGCGCCACCTCTTCGTCGAGCTGCTTGGGCAGCACATAGACTTGGGCTTTGTAGGTGTCACGGTTCTTCCAAAGGTCAATCTGGGCCAGCGTCTGATTGGCAAAACTGTTCGACATCACGAAGCTCGGATGGCCGGTCGCGCAGCCCAGGTTCACCAGACGCCCTTCGGCCAGCACAAAGATCGCATGTCCGTCGGCGAAGGTGTACTTGTCCACCTGCGGCTTGATGTTCAGCTTCGTCACTGCCGCCGCCTCATTCAGGCGGTCCATCTGGATCTCATTGTCGAAGTGGCCGATGTTGCAGACGATGGCCTGGTCCTTCATCTTCTGCATGTGCTCAAAGGTGATAATGTCCGTGTTGCCGGTGCAGGTTACATAGATGTCGCCGCGGCCCAGCGTGTCCTCGATCGTCGTTACCTCAAAGCCCTCCATCGCCGCCTGCAGTGCGTTGATGGGATCGATCTCGGTCACCACTACGCGCGCTCCCATACCGCGCAGCGAGTGCGCCGAGCCCTTGCCGACATCGCCGTAACCGCAGATCACCGCCACCTTGCCCGCAACCATCACGTCGGTCGCACGCTTGATGCCGTCGGCCAGCGACTCGCGGCAGCCGTAGAGGTTGTCAAACTTTGACTTCGTCACCGAGTCGTTCACATTGATCGCCGGCACCAGAAGCACTCCCTGCTCCATCATCTTGTAGAGCCGGTGCACGCCCGTCGTCGTCTCCTCCGACACGCCACGCCAGTCCTTTACCACCTTGTGCCAGTGCTGCTTATCTTCAGCGTGAACCTTCTTCAGCAGATCCTTGATCACCTGCTCCTCGTGATTGCCCGACGGAGTATCGACCCACTTGTCGCCGTTCTCAAGCTCGTATCCCTTGTGGATCAGCAGCGTGGCGTCGCCGCCGTCGTCCACAATCAGCTGCGGCCCCAGCCCGCCCTTGTGCGTGAGCGCACGATACGTGCACTCCCAGTAATCCTCCAGCGTCTCGCCCTTCCATGCGAAGACGGGAACTCCCGCCGCCGCAATGGCAGCCGCCGCATGGTCCTGCGTGGAGAAGATGTTGCAGCTTGCCCAGCGAACCTCGGCGCCCAGCGATACCAGCGTCTCGATCAGCACCGCCGTCTGGATCGTCATGTGCAGCGAACCGGTAACGCGCACGCCGGAAAGCGGCTTCTCGGCCGCGTACTTGTTGCGGATGGCCATCAGCCCAGGCATCTCCTGCTCGGCGATGACGATCTCCTTGCGGCCCCAATCGGCCAGGCCGAGGTCGGCCACTTTGTATTCGCCGGCAAGCGTGCCGGTCTTCGCGCCTTCAAGCGTTGCGGTTGCCATATGATTCCTCTCTTCGCTGTCCTGCTGAATGATTTTGGGTCTTTCCGTCTTACTGCCGGCGAGTCTTGCTCACCCGCCTGTGCGCCCATCCTGTCGCGTCATCTGCGCAGGGGCCGGACTGCACATACCTGCCTTGCTGACTTTCGATCCACTACCTTCTATCGTCACATCGTGATATGTTGATATGTAACAGAATTTGCCGATGCCGTCAATTGTCAAAACCCTCAAGGTGATCGCCGACCCCAACCGGCTCCGCATCCTCTTGCTTTTAAAGCATGAAGAGCTCTCCGTCGCCGAACTGCAGGAGATTCTGGCGATGGGCCAGAGCACCATCTCCACGCACCTCTCGCAGCTCAAACAGGCCAGCCTCGTCGAGGACCGCCGCACCGGCAAAAGCAATCTCTACCGTGTCTCTACCGGCATCTCGAACCACGCCGCCTTGAAAGAGCACGACCCCGTGCACGCCCTCAACGGACCAAAAGAAGTCGAG
>JAKCDN010000196.1 GCA_021841795.1 Acidobacteriota bacterium
GCGCGGCAATCACTGGACCGACTACCCCATGGGCGTCACGGCCATTCTCGCCGCTGAAGGGCACTCGATTCCCGGCTTCAACCTCAGCATCTGGAGCGATGTGCCTCTGGCTTCGGGCCTCTCCAGCTCCGCCGCGCTTGAGGTGGCCACGGCCCTGGCCGTTCTTGCGCTCGTCCGTGCTGACTACCCGGGGCCGGCCCTCGCCCGCCTCTGCCAGCGGGCTGAGAATGAGTTCGTAGGCGCCAACTGCGGCATCATGGACCAGTTCATCAGCATCAACGCGCGCAAGGACCACGCCCTCCTCCTCGATTGCCGCGACCTCAGCTTCAAGCTGGCGCCCATTCCAGACCATGTGGCGCTCGTTATCGCCAACACCATGGTCAAGCACTCCGTCGCCGGCGGCGACTACCCCACCCGGCGGCGCGAGTCGGAAGCCGCCTGCGCGGTCATCGCCAGTCATCGCGCCGGTGTCAGGTTCCTGCGTGATTGCAACCTTCAGGACCTCGAAACCTGGGGCCACGAGATGGAGCCCAAAAGCTACCTGCGCGCCCGCCACGTCATCAGCGAGAATCTGCGTACCGTGGCGGCCTGCGAGGCCCTGCTCAAGGGCGATATGAAGGAGTTGGGCCGCCTCATGGGCGAGGCTCATCGCAGCTATAGCCAGGACTTCGAAGGCAGTTGCGTTGAGGCGGATGCCATGGTGGCTCTGGCTCAGGATCTCCCCGGCCTCATCGGCGCCCGGCTTACCGGCGGAGGCTTCGGCGGATGCACCATTAACCTCGTCGAGCAGACCCAGGCTGTAGCCTTTGCTGAGGCGCTCGCCGCCCGCTACGCTGAAAAAACCGGAATCCTGCCCCAGATTCATGTCTGCCACGCCTCGGGTGGAGCCCATCGGCTGGAGTAAGACGCCGGCGCTCCCATCCTTGCCGTGGGAAATCGGGCCTGCATGGCGGCGTCGGCAGCGCCGGCGGTCCTCGGCTGCATCGCTCCTGGCCGTCGCAGTTGATTCATGGAGCAGGGGTTACGGCCCTTTAACCCATCCGGTGCGGCGGCGCGCGTCTGCCGCCCCGCAAGATGAGCATTTCCGGGCTGAATCTCTTGGTCCGCCCGGCCCTCATGCTTGTTAAACTTGGAAGATGTTTGGCCCGATGAATCCATCGGGAAACCGTGATGCGGCGGCCCATCGGGCATCGTCATGCCTGGGCTCAGGCGGATCGGAAATGAACATGTTTATGGAATTATCTTCGGCGCCCTTCTCCTACGAAACCCTCCCCGACGCCGGTCGCGTGGCCTATTTCTCGATGGAGATTGCCATCCATCCGTCGATGCCCACCTACTCCGGCGGCCTCGGCGTCCTCGCCGGCGATACCTTGCGCTCCGCGGCCGATCTCGGAGTGCCGCTCTCGGCCTTCACCCTCTTGCACCGCAAGGGCTACTTCGAGCAGCACCTCAACGCCGAGGGCGTGCAAAGCGAGACCGTCCAGGCGTGGAATCCGGCGGATTTTTGTACCGAAGAAGCGGCGCGGGTCACAGTCCAGATCGAGAATCGCGTGGTTACGGTGCGCGCCTGGCGTTACGACCTGAAAGGGCAATCTGGCCATGTCGTGCCCATCTACCTGCTCGACACGGACCTGGACCTGAACTCAGGCTGGGACCGCGGCCTCACCGATCACCTCTACGGCGGCGACACCAACTACCGCCTGCAGCAGGAGATTGTGCTCGGCATGGGCGGCGTGCGCATGGCTCACGCTCTGGGTCTGCGCGTCAACGTCTACCACATGAACGAGGGCCACGCGGCGCTGCTCACCCTCGCATTGCTTGAAAGCCAGCTCGGCGGCGGGCCGCAGAACGGGGCGACCGACGCCGACATCGAGCAGGTGCGGCGCAAGTGCGTCTTCACCACCCACACCCCGGTGCCTGCCGGTCACGACCGCTTCTCCACCGAGCAGTCCATCCGCATCCTCGGCGGCGACCGTACCGCACAACTCGAAAAGCTGGGCTGCTTCCACGAAGGCTTGCTCAACATGACCCTCCTTGCCCTGCGTTTCTCGCGCTACGCCAACGGCGTCGCCATGCAGCACGGCAAAGTCTCCCGGGCCATGTTCCCTGAGTTCACCATCCACTCCATCACCAACGGCGTGCACGCAAACACATGGATCAGCGATCCGGTGCAGCGCATGCTGGACGAGCACGTGCATGGCTGGCGGCGCGACAATCTTTACCTCCGCAATACCATCGATGTGCCCGAGGCGGCCATGCTCGCGGCCCATGCCGGCGCCAAAGAAGAGCTGTTGGCAGACGTCGGATCGCGCACCGGACTCGTCCTCGATCCCAAGGTGCTGACCCTCGGCTTTGCCCGCCGCGCCGCCACCTATAAGCGGGCCACCCTCCTGTTCAACGATCCCGAGCGGCTCCGGCAGATCGCTGTCGCGGCGGGTGGATTGCAGATTCTCTACGCCGGCAAGGCTCATCCCCAGGATGAGCCCGGCAAGGCGCTCATCCACCAGGTAGTCGAAGAGGCCGCGCGCCTCTCCAATGACACCCTCCGTATCGTCTACCTCGAAAATTACGCCTGGGATCTCGGCGCCCGGCTCACCGCCGGCGTCGATGTCTGGGTCAATACCCCAAGGCGGCCTTACGAGGCCTCGGGCACCAGCGGCATGAAGGCCGCCATGAACGGCGTGCCCAGCTTGTCGATCCTTGATGGCTGGTGGATCGAGGGCTGCATCGAAGCCGTCACCGGTTGGGCCATCGAGGACGGCGCGGACGACACCGCCGAAGCCAACTCCCTCTACTCCAAGCTCGAGTCGGCCGTGATCCCGACCTTTCGCGACGACCGCGGCAACTGGGCGCGGCTGATGAAAATGACCATCGCCTTGAACGGCTCCTACTTCAACACCAATCGCATGGTCAAGCAGTACACCCGCAATGCCTACTACCCTGAAAGGCTCAAAGAGGCCGCCAGGGTGGAAGAAGGCCAGATCCCCGTTCTCAGCTCCTGAGGCATCGCCCCGCGGCACGCTCGTTGCGCCGAATTCCCGGAATGCTGTACTTCATCTTCCGCCCGGGATCTCGCCCATCTTGCGCAGCAATGGCGCTACCGTGAGGCCCTGCACGAACACGGAAAAGGCGACCACGGCAAAGCTGATGGCGATAATGCTCTCCCGCAGCGGCACATCCGGCGCCAGGCTCAGCGCCAGTGCCAGCGCCAGCGCTCCGCGCAATCCGCCCCAGAACAGTACATGCTGGTGTTGGGCGGAGACGCGCCGAGACGTGCGCGCGAAGAGCAGGCAGCACGGGTAGATCGCAACCGCGCGCCCCAGCACCACCAGCGTAATGGCCACCAGCGCCGGCAGCCGGATGGCAAGAAGATTCTGATGCGCTTCGTGCATTCCAATCAGCAAAAATACAAAGGAGTTGGCAATAAATGCGGCATACTCCCAGAAGGTCTGAATGGCCTCTTTGCCCCGTGCTGAAATCCCGTCGATCCGCGTGAAATTGCTCATCACCAGCCCGGCGGTGATGGTCGCAAGAACTCCGGAAAAACCCAGACGGTCGGCGGCCAGAAACGAGCCGTACGCTGCGATGGTGGTGAATGTGACCTCGACCAGGTGGTCCGTACTCCGTCCGGCCAGCAGAAGCGCGCCAATGCCCACCACCGCTCCGCACAGGATTCCGCCGCCAATACTCCCTGCAAGCATCAGGAGCGCCTGTCCCGCTCCGGTATGCCGGCCCGACGCCGCCGCCACCACCACGCCGAAGGCAACCGCCGCTGTTCCGTCGTTCAGCAGGCTCTCTGCCTCGATCAGCACCAGCAGCCGGCCGTGCGCTCTGGCCTCCTTGAACGTGGCGATCACTGAAACCGGATCGGTGGCCGCGATCAGCACCCCAAACACCAGCGCCGCGGTCCACTGCCACTGCATCAGAAAATGCATCCCCATTGCGGTCAGTCCCGCCGACAGTGCCACGCCCAGCGTGGCCAGCACCACGATGACGGAAAAATCGCGGCGCAAGTCCTCCCACCGAATACAAAAGGCCGCCTCGAACAGCAGCGGGGGCAGCAGCGCCGTGAACAACAGGTCTTTGGTGAGCGCAACCCGGGGCGCGAACGGCAGCGCCGCAAAAGCGATTCCCGCGGCCACCAGACCCACGCTGTAGGGCAGATGCAGTCGCCGTGTGAGCATCGCCACGATGGCCGACAGCAGCAACAGCAGCGTCACGGTTTGGGCTGAAATCTCCATGCTCGTCTCGGTTGCTGGAGCCGGTCGCTCCGGAATGCCAGGGGAAATCGCGCGGAAACGGTCGGTTGCAATCGCAAAAACTTCGGCGCGCGGTTAGCACAAATCTACCACGCGGTCATCTGCTCGCCGGCTCTGCAACCCGCGCCTCGCGAACCCGATAACGCCTATAATCCAGTTGTGATTCATGCTCTTTTATTACGGCCTCGGCGAGCCATGGCTGGCCTGGCTGCGCTCGCTCTGTTTGCATTCGCCTCGTCTGCCTGCGTGCGCGCACAGGCAGGCGCCAGCCTGCCCGCCAACGCGGTAACGGCAAACTCGCCGGCGGAAAACGACAAGGTTCTTCTCGTTCTACCCTTTGACAACCGCACCGGACAGCCCAGTCTCGAATGGGTGCGCGAAGCCGCTGCCGAGATCCTGAGCATGCGCTTTGCCTCCGCCGGCTTCCAGCCCACCAGCCGCGCCGACCGCGTGTACGCGCTGGACCATCTTGGCCTGCCCCAGGGCTTCCAGCCATCGCGCGCCAGCTCCATCAAGCTGGCCCAGACCCTTGACGCCGATTCGATCGTGGTCGGCAATTACACCACCGATGGCAAGAGCCTCACCGCCGAAGCCTCCCTCGTGGATGTGCCCAATCTGCGCATGCTGCCCGCTGTAACGGCCACCGGAGAGATGCGCGACATGATGGGCGTCTTCAGTTCGCTGGCATGGAAGCTCACGCGCCAGATCGACCCCGCATTCACCGGCTCCGAAGAGACGTTCATCGCTGCCGGGCGTTCTCTGCGCGTCGATGCCTTCGAGCAGTACATCCGCGGCATCACCGAGTCCGACCAGGCCGAGCGGCAGCGCCACCTGGAGCAGGCCGTCAAGCTGAGCCCCGCATTCAGCCCCGCCTGGATGGCCCTCGGCCGTGAAGATTACAACCAGGATCAGTACACTGAAGCCGCCCAGGCCTTCGCCCGGGTTGACCCCAACAGCGCCGACGGCCTTGAAGCGCAGTTCTATCGCGGTCTTTCGCTGCTCTTCTCCGGCGACTACACCCAGGCTCAGCAGGCTTTTGCCGATGTGGCGCGGGTTCTGCCCCTGGGCCAGGTGATCAACAATGAGGGCGTGGCCGTCAGCCGTCAGGGCAAGGATGGCACCTCGCTGTTTATCCAGGCGGCCGCGGCCGATCCCAGCGCGGCCGACTATCACTTCAACCTGGCCGTCAGCCTCCAGCGGCATGGGAACACCCCGGGCGCCATCAGTGAGATGACGCAGTGTCTCAAGCTCCGGCCCAGCGACAGCGAGGCCCAATCGCTGCTGGCCGCCTGGAAGGCTCCCGTGGGTAGCGCAGCCGGCGCCGACGCCAATGCCGAGCCCCTCGAGCGCATCGTGCGCACCTTTGACGAAACCGCCTTTAAACAGGCTGCTGCCATGATGGATCAGGTCGATGCCGGACGGCTGGCCGCGCTTCCCCCCAGCGGCCGCGCCCACGCCCTTTGCGCACAGGCCCGGGGTTATCTCGATCGCGGCCTGCTGCTTGAAGCCGAAAGGCTCTATCAGGCCGCGGTGGCCGCGGACGCCAAAAGCGCCACCGCCCATGCCGGACTGGCTGAAGTCCGCCAGTACAGCGGCAACGCCAATGCCGCCCGCAATGAGGCGCAGCAATCTCTGCATCTGCGGCCCACCGTCGACGCCTATATCGTGCTCGCCCGGCTGGATCTGGCGGCCGGCAGCTTCGATGCCGCCAATGCGGATGTTGACAACGCGCTCAAGCTCGATCCGGCAAGTCGCGCGGCGCAGGATCTTCGCAGCCTGATTCAGCTCCGGGCCAAACAGAAATAAAGGCACGGCGCGG